>CAYUVM010000119.1:0-10066 GCA_964447935.1 uncultured Cytophagia bacterium
AGTGTCCACGATGTCGTGGCACTAAAACTTGTCCACGATGTCTTGGCACTTGAGAGCTAGGGCAAATGGGCGCCGTTTTCGAGTTTATCCGTTTTCCGTTCAAGATCCTGCTCATGCTTTGGGTGATCGAAGCCACGCTGCTCGGCGCTTTGGCGGGGTGGCTCATATTGAAAGCGGCACGTTTGCTCTCTTGTGTATTTCGAATATTTTTTCAAACCGATCGTAGTGAAATGTATATTTAACCGGAGGCGTTATGTCAACTGCACAGAATTCTCAAACCGTGATTACCGTTCCCGTCAAAAGCGTCGGCATATCATTGCTGCTGACCTTTTTCTTGGGGCCATTGGGCATGTTGTATTCCACCATCTGGGGCGGCATTATTATGGTTGCCACCAATTCTTACAACCAAAAACTGCTTGCCGGAAATGTGTCGTCAAATTAAGCTTGATGCCCACAAGTCATCAAAGAACAACCAAACCCTGGTAATCAAATGAAAAGCCAAAATACTTTACAGACACTCAGACTGATTGGATTATTCTGGCTGCTTGCAACTATAACAGCGGCGCAACCGCGCCAATCCGCTCAAACTGATTCGCTGGAGGCCTTGTTTAACAACCCTAAAATCACCAGCGATTTACGCCAGCATCTCGTGGACAAAGTATACGATCAAACGCATCCCGGTTATTATCAACGGAAGCGGGGAAAGCTTAAAGTTAATTCAAATGCTAAGGAAAGTCATGGGACTCTTCTACACTTCTCCCACTATCTAACCGCGTCGGAATTGGCTATTCTAGAATCAAAAGGGGTGCGCGTCTCGCCTGGCTCGTGGATTCCTTCTTCAGCCAACCGTTCTGGATTCATGCAAGCATGGTTGCCGATCAGCAACATACGCGATCTCGCCGAGTTGAAATTTGTTCTCCGTTTAAGCGATGGAGAGACCATTGGCAACCAAGTTCCTAAATTTAAAAATCTGCTCACTGAGGAGGAGCGCCTCAATCCTTACAAGCATCCATATATAGATGCGATCTTGTTGCAACTACACGCCGTCGCGCGGGAACGATCGTTGAATGAGGCGGCCCAATGGGCTACGGAGCGTGGATTGAAGGTGCGAGAGGGAAAAGTTAAAGTCAAGATTATTTCCATTACAGACGTGCCGATGCCTGTTGAAGAAGTAAAAGCTTTAAATGGGTTGATCGAGAAAACTTGGAAAGGATCGCATAGAGCCTGGGTACCGATCAATGGATTATATACATTAGCGAATTCATTATCGGGCCGTTACTCTGTTCGTCAGCCGTTGGAACCTGAGAAGAATCCGGTTGCGAGTCAAGCGCCGACGGCCACAGGTGTGGACTTTTATCATACCCAAAGATTTAACGGAGCCGGCGTGACTATTGGTTTGATCGATCTCGGCTTTTTAGGTTTGACCGCCGCGGTGAACAATGGAGATGCACCAGGCTCAACCAGTCGAACAGATATGGATTTGACGAATACTGGCATCGAAGCCGGAAACGAAAATCATGGCACAAACTGTTTGGAAGTAATCTTTGATATGGCGCCTGGGTCGACTTATCGAATATATAAGGTCGAAGATGACATGGATCTCGCACAAGCCGTTACGGACGGCGTGGCTCATGGTGTCAATATTTTCTCGCATTCCCTGGCCTGGTTTAATACCGGCTGGCATGACAACACGGGATCAGTATGCGAGGCAGCAAATAATGCTTCTGCAAGCGGCGCTATTTTTGTCACTTCTTCTGGAAACGATGCGCGGGCACACTGGCAGGGCAGTTTTCGCGACACCAATTCGAATGACTTTCATGAATGGACTGGAACTGATGAATTCAATCAAACAGGAACAATCGCTTCCAATGCCAATAATAGTTTTCGAATTAATCTTCAATGGAATACTGATGGCGCGGATACCGATAATTACGATTTATTTTTGTACGATCAGATGGGTACTCAAATTGCGTCTGCAACGAATGCTGGAGAAGCTTTTGAGTCGATTTCACACACGAATAACACCGGCACGAATCAAGTTTATCTGTTTCGATTGCGGCGAATATCAGGCGACGGTGAATTTGAAATTGTCGTACCGAACCGTTCTTGTCAGTATTTTACAAGTTCGAACAGTACTTCTTCACCAAGTAATGTGACCGGTGCCAACATTCTCTCCGTAGCCGCTGTGACGGTTGGCAGTTTTCGCTCAGCCAATCCACCAATTGCGAATTATAGTGGACAAGGGCCAACAAATGACGGCGCCCAAGTTCCTCATATAACCGGGCCAACCGATGTTTCAACTTTTACTTCTGGAGGAGCGTTTGGTGGCACCTCTTGTGCCGCCCCGAATATTGCCGGTGCAGCAGCCATAAGATGGGATTTCGAGTCCTCTCCAACAGCCACAACGGTCCGCAGTTATTTATTGAATCAAGCGTTGACCAAAAGAGATTGGGGTGCGACTGGCATCGATCACATTTTTGGGAATGGTGGATTAATTCTCAGCGTGCCGCCCGTCGACGTTGCATTAGTCATCGACCGTTCCGGCAGCATGACCGGCGCCAAAATCACCGACGCTAAAAAAGCGGCAATTGATTTTGTCGACTTTATCCAAAAAGACGATAAAGTAGCCGTGGTTAGTTTTGCGACCACGGCCACGACGAATTTTACTCTTACGACCATTGCCAGTGACGCTACCAAAACGAGCGCTAAAAATGCGATCAATGGTATTGCCGCTGGCGGGAATACTTCCATAGGCGCCGGCATGCAATTCGGGCAGACGGAGCTTAACAAAGGCGATCCCAACGAACCTCACGTGATGTTGCTATTGAGCGATGGCTTAGAAAATACCCCACCTCTCATTGCCACGGTTTTGCCGACCATTCCACAGAAAACCGATATTTATACCATTGGATTAGGCGCCGACGTCGATGCGGCGCGTTTGAAGCAAGTTGCGGATGCGACCGGCGGGACTTATCATTTTACACCGACTTCGGCGGCGCTTGGGCAAATCTATACGCGCATTCGCGGCTCGATTACAGGGCAACAAACTCTCGCAGCATACAATGGGACGATTTCTCAGGGTGGGACGCAAACCCATAACGTTACCCTTGACGCATTGACCGCATTGGCAACTTTTTTGATGACGTTTCAAGGCAGCGACGTCGATTTGGAACTTGTTACTCCGAGCGGCAGACTCATCGATCCTCAGGTGGCTGCTTCCGATCCCAATATCGAATATTCCGAAGGCTCTACCTCCGATTTCTATACCGTTTCAGCGCCTGAAGCCGGACAGTGGATTTTACGCATCAGAGGCGTCGACGTGCCCACACCGGAATCCTACTTTACCACGGTGCAAGTTTCGTCGCAGCTTAAAATGGAAGTGGCGCTTGACAAAAGCGAATACAATGCCGGCGAGCCAGTTTTGATTTCGGCTAATTTGAAGGAAAACGCGCAAGCGATCACAGGCGCTGCAGTGTCGGCGGAAGTCGCAGTGCCTACAACGAGCATGTCCGTCTATCAACAAGCGCACGCCTCATTCAAGCGTGATGAAGATGCCGAAGCAAACAATTTGGGCAGCGCCTTTGAGTCGAACAATTCCTTGAGCTCAATCGAAGCGCTTCAATTCATTACGGAAACCGTCACGCTTTTCGACGACGGCAACCACAGCGACGCTGCGGCAAATGACGGCGTTTATGCCAATTTCTTCAGGAATACTGCCAAAGACGGAAGCTATACATTTACGGTGCGAGCGTCCGGGACGGCGTCGCAAGCAGGCGCTTTCATGCGTGAGACGGCCTTTTCCACTTTTGTAAAGCCTTCCACCAACCCGCTGATTCTCAGCCTTGCCCCCAACAGCGGCCAAACCGGGCAAACTTTGAATGTGACGATCACCGGCGCGAATTTCGCCAACGGCGCAACGCTTTCGTTCAGCGGCTCGGGCATAACGGTTAATGCGACGAGTTTCGTCAGCGCGACGCAACTTACTGCTAATATCAGCATCGCTGCCAATACACAACCAGGCCCGCGCGATGTCATCGTGCGGAATCCCAACGGGCAGAGCGCGACGAGTGCGGGTTTATTCAACGTCATCGGCTGTGGGCCGGCAGCGGCAACCTTCGCGGATAATTTCGAGAGCGGCACCGACAACTGGCTGGCGCTGACGCCGACGAACTGGGGCATCAATTTGATCGGCAGCGATCAGGTGTTTTGTTTGAGCGTGCCCAACGCGGTTCGCGATGAATACGTCATTCAGCGCGGCGAACCCTGGCTCGATTTCGATTTGACATTGGAAGCGAAATCCGACGCCCCGAGCAACAAAAACTTTTTCATTGTTTTCGGCACGACCGATTTTCGCAGCGCGACGAACAACGGCTATTATTTGCAGTTCGCGCTCGGAGCGGTGAAGCTCTATCGCTCCACCGGCGGCGCCCGCGGCGTTGAGATTGCCTCGGCAACGCGCGATTACGTGAGCGACAATCTGTTTCATCGGATTCGCCTCGAACGCAAGCAGCCGAACGTCAAAGTCACGGTTGATGGCCTCGCGGTGATCAATGTTAATGACGGCGCTTTTGCCATCGGCTCCATCGGCTTCGGTTCGTTCAACAGCCAGGCTTGTTTCGACGACGTTCAGATCACCGGCTGGCGCGCCGATCCGTCATATTATAGCGATGGATTCTATGACGGCAATGCTGACGGCTGGTCGCCGCTGACGCCGTCGCGCTGGCAGGTGGGCAGCGAGAGCGGCAGCCTCCGTTATTTCATCAACACGACGAATTACGAGCCGGTCAACAGCGCACGCCTGGGTGAATTGTCCCTGCTGGCCAACAAAACTTTGAATGACTTTGTTTTTGAATGCCATGCGAAAAGCGCCGACGCCGCCGCAAGAAACGAAAATGCCGATCTGGCTCTCGTGTTCGGCTATCAGGATTTCGACAGTTATTATTATGTGAATTTCAACTCCGCTCCCGGACTCACGCAATTGTTCCGCACGCACAACGGGGTCAATACAGTGCTGGCGACTTTTAATCAATCCACTTTCACCGAGAGCGACGCGGCTTATCATGCGCTGCGCCTCGAGCGCACCGGCAGCCAGATTCTGGCCTTTTTTGATGGCAGACAGGTTTTAGCTGCCACCGATAACTTTTTTGGCGCCGGCCAAGTCGGCATAGGCTCATATAACGATGCCGGATATTTCGACAATTTCGCGTTGACCGGAGAATGTTCGACGCCTACCACTAAAATTCCGGTGGCGTTTCAGGTTAACCTGACCGTGCAGATTTGTGAGAATAAATTTGCTCCGGCAACCGATCAACTCAGCGTGCGCGGCAGTTTTAACGGCTTCGTTGACGGCGTCGATGTGCTGACCGATCCGGATGGCAACGGCATTTACACCACGAGCGTCGAGTTGGATGCTTCGATGGCCGGCGCGACGATCGATTACAAGTATTCATTCTTGCATGCCGGCCAGACCGTGGTGGAAAATTTGCCCAATCGGCAATTCATCATTCCGGGCGGCGGCGGAACCGTGCCGTTAGTGTTTTTTGATAACGACGATCAGTGCAATCGCAACGTGCCGATTTTTCCAACGGCCGCGAGTCCACAAACCGCCGGCAGCGAATTTGTGGTTGACGTTAACATTGGCGACAACACGAATCCGGTTTCCAATCTGTTTGGCGTGAGCTTTGAATTGAATTACACCAATACGGCTCTTATCGACGTGGTGACGCCGGCGAGCGCCAACGTAACTCCGGGGCCGTTTTTAGGCAATGACGTGATTTTCGTGTCCAATGTTGACGAGTCCGCCGGCAAAGTTAGTATCGGCGTCAGCCGCAAGGCTAGCCAAGGCGGGGTGAATGGCAACGGCGTCGTGGCGCACATAAAATTCAGATCGCTCGCCTCAACGCCGAATGGAACGACGGTGACTTTTGACTTGCGCAATGTGACCGCCAACGATCCTCCGGGCAATACTATTGCGCTCACCGCCGCTGCGACAACGATCACCATCGCCAGCGGCATTATCGTCTGGCCGGGCGACGCCAACAACGACAAAGCGGTGAATCAGGCCGATGTGTTGCCGCTCGGCGTGTATTGGACTCAAACTGGGCCGAAGCGTGCGAATGCTTCCAGCGCGTGGATTGGTCAACCGGCAACAGCTTGGTCGCCGATAGCCGCGACTTATGCCGATGCAAACGGTGATGGCGTGGTGAATCAAGCCGATGTCTTGCCGATTGGAGTGAATTTTGGCCGGACGCATACGGCGCTTTATCCGTTTGCTGAAAAAGGTGATGAATCAACGACATTGAGCAAAACCAACGCGGCGACGATCAGCACGACGTTCATCGGCAATACGAATCCCGGACAAGATTTTGATCTGGACGTCGTGGTGAATGACGTGACCGGTCTTTTTGGCGTCTCGTTTGAGTTGGTTTATTCACCGGTGACGCTGCTCGATCCGCAAGCGACGAGCGCCGGCAGTTTCATGGGAACCGATCCGATCTTTTTTGCCAACACGGATAAGGCCACGGGCAAAATCAGCGCCGGCGTTTCGCGCAAGGCCGGCCAAACTAGTGTCACCGGCGCGGGCGTCGTGGCAAAAATCAAAATGCGCGTCTCCAGCCAAGCCGTGCGCGGCCAAGCCATCACTTTCACCTTGCAAAATGTGACGGCGAATGACGCCAACGGGCAGGCGATGACATTGAGTGTTTCCCCGGGCCCGCCGTTGCTCGTCAGTGTAGTCTCGCGGCGCCTGGCGGCATTGCCGACCGTATTTGCGCTGCACCAGAATTCGCCGAATCCATTCAATCCCTCGACGGAAATTTCTTATGATCTGCCGGAAGCGAGCGATGTTCAGGTTGCCGTCTTCGATATGTTGGGCAAGCACGTGCGCACGCTGGTGAATGAGCGACAGGTGGTGGGAAGCTATTCGATTTTCTGGGATGGCCGCGATGAGTATGGCCAGCTCGTGGCGAGCGGCGTGTTCATCGCGCATCTGCGCGCCGGGAAATTCGTGCAGAGCCGCAAGATGCTGTTGGTGCGATAATTTTTTGCCGGGGCGACGAATTCGCCGCCCCGGTTTTCCTCTCGTTTAGCCCATCTTATCAAAACCCATTAGACTTGCTGTTGCGCTGGAAATAACTCTCATTTCCCCGTTGCGGGCGGCAATCCATTATTGACATTGGCCGGCAAATTTCTTAAGTTTATTTTCAAATAGCTCCATCGCGATTCATTTTCTCTCACGAGGATTGTCATGAAAATTCGCTTCTGTGGCGCGGCGCAAGAGGTTACCGGTTCGCAACATTTGCTGTCGGTGAATGGCAAGAAAATTCTCCTGGACTGCGGGATGTTTCAAGGACAACGCTCGCAAACCCGGACAAAAAACGAAACTTTTGAATTTACCCCGGCGCAAGTAGACAAGCTGGTGCTTTCACATGCGCATATCGATCATTCCGGCAATATTCCGACGCTGGTGCATCGCGGTTTTAAAGGCGATATTTTCTCGACGCGCGCGACCGTTGATCTCTGCAATATTATGCTGCGGGACTCGGCGCACATTCAAGAGAAGGATGCGGAGTGGCTGAATAAAAAGCGCGGCGAAAAAATTGAGCCGCTCTACAAACTCGAAGATGTGGAAAAGGCGATGCGGCAATTTGTGGGGCTGCAATATCAACGGCCGTTCGCAGTGCTGCCCGGCGTGCAGGTCACGTTTCAAGACGCGGGGCATATTCTCGGTTCCGCTGGCGTTTTATTGGAGGTTGAAGAGAGCGGACGAAAATTGCGCTGTGGTTTTTCCGGCGACATCGGCCGGCGCAACGCCCCGGTGATCAACGACCCGATTTATTTGGAGAATCTGGAAGTGCTGATCATGGAAAGCACCTACGGCAATCGCGAACATCCGGATCATGACAACCTCGCCGAGCAATTGGCGCAGACCGTCAACACCGTTTATCATCGCGGCGGCAAAATGATCGTGCCGGCGTTTTCCATTGGCCGCACCCAGTCGCTGGTTTATCATCTGCATAAATTGTATAATGAAAATCGCATCCCCGAATTTCCGATTTACGTTGACAGCCCGCTCTCGGTGGAAACCACGGGGGTCTATCGTCTGCATCCGGAATGTTTTGATCGCGACACGTATCGCCTGTTTTTAGATGAAGGCCAGGATCCGTTTGGTTTCAAACGCCTGCAATACATTCGCGACGTGGAAGATTCGAAGCGTCTCAACGATCTCAAGGGGCCATGCCTGATCATTTCCGCCTCGGGCATGGCGGAAACCGGAAGAATTTTACATCATCTCAAAAACAATATCGGCGACTCGAAAAATTGCGTGATGCTCATGGGTTATATGGCCGAAAACACACTGGGCCGCCGGCTCGCCGACGGCGCCACCGAAGTGAAAATTTTCGGCGAAATGTATCAACGCCGCTGTGAAGTGAAAAAATTGGACGGGATGAGCGCCCATGCTGATCGCAGCGATCTGCTTGATTACGTACGCCGCCATGATCCGAGTCGGCTTAAACACATCTTCCTTGTGCATGGCGAAGTTGAGCCAATGACGGCGCTGGCGCAAGAGATTCGCGGTTTGGGATTTTCCAATGTGCATACGCCAAAAGAAGGGGAAGAATTTGAGGTTTAGTTTGATAGGGACACTCAACGAAACTTTGCAATTGTGGCAAAGCGAACACACTGTTGTCGAATTTCACGCCTTTTCTCAAGATGCGCTCGGCAGCATTGCAATAAAAACAGCGTCGTAAAGTTTTGCGAAAGAGCGAATTCCACGGCACAAGGATTGAAGCCTTCTACAACGTTGATTCTTTCACCAAAACTTCAGGAGGATTTATCATGAATCATTTTACTAACAAACTTTTATCCGTGGGGTTCAGCTTGGCGTTGCTGGGGATGATCGCCTGCGATAAGAACCCAACTGACGCTCAAAGCCCCAAACCAACATTGCCGCCGCAAAGTTCGATGGCCGTTGATTTGAACGTCTTTAACAGCGCCAATCATTTGTCGCCGGGACAAACAAATGTTGGTTTGAATTTCGTTGCGGCGCGATTGACGGTGGGGGCGATTAATTTGGCGGTGTTCACACATATGACTGTGCCGGTCGCCACCTTCGCTGCGGCCATTTCACAACAGCCGTCGTTAAAAGATGATGGCAAATGGCACTGGGTTTATTCGGTCTCGGATAATGCCGGCCGGCAATTTCAGGCCGATTTAGCGGGCTGGGTGGATGAGGCGGCACAAGTCTCACGCTGGGAAATGCGCCTCAGCACTACCGGCCTCGGCGCGCCATTGAACAATTTTCTGTGGTACACCGGCCAGGCAGCGCTCAAGAATGATTCGGGGAAATGGGATATTTATGATTCCGCCCAGCCGAATAGTTCGGTCAAAGTCGTGCACATCGACTGGGATCATCCCAGCGCAACGAATGCAACTTTAAAATTCACGGTTGTCAAACCGCAGGTTCCGGAAAACGGCGACACCCTCACCTATAAAGCCGAAAATGCGAACCGCTCGGTCATTTATTTTGATCAATCCGCCGGCAGCACATTGCAGATTTTCTGGGATGAGGTGACACATGCGGGCTATCTGATTGCGCCGAATTACAACAACGGCCAGAAATCGTGTTGGGACAGCCAACTGAATGATCAGACGTGCCAATAAAATTTCTGCTTTGAAAATCCCAATCGAAAAAATAAACGGAGCAATCGTGAATAACGGTTGCTCCGTTTACGTTTTATTATTACGTTTTACGGCATGATTACTGTTCGCAACCTTACGCTGGATTTTCATACCGCCGAGGGCCGGCGCCGGGTTTTGGATAATATCTCGCTGGCAATTGGTGACGGCGAGTTCGTGGCCTTGCTGGGCGCCAATGGTTCCGGCAAAACTTCGCTGGCGCGTTGTTTAAACGGCATTCTCACGCCGACGACCGGTGAGGTTATCGTTGACGGGCAGAACACCCGGCACGCGGCAGAAGTCAATGAAATTCGTCGCCGATTGGGAATGGTTTTTCAAAATCCGGATAATCAGATTGTGGCCCCGACCGTGGAACGGGAGGTGGCCT
>CAYUVM010000120.1:0-10047 GCA_964447935.1 uncultured Cytophagia bacterium
CGGGTTTCGCCAAAATCAAAAGTGGCGGAAGCGCTGGCGCGTGCGGCGAAAAACGGCAAGCAAGTCACGGTCTTGGTGGAATTGAAAGCACGCTTTGATGAAGAAGCCAATATTAACTGGTCGCACCAGTTGCGTGACGCCGGGGCGCATGTCATCTTCGGCTTGCAAGGCTTGAAAACCCACTGCAAGCTATGCCTCATCATTCGCCGGGAGGGCAGCGCGCTACGGCGCTATTGCCATTTGAGCACCGGCAATTACAATGATCGCACCGCGCAAATTTACGGCGACCTCGGTTTGCTCACCTGCCGCGAAGAAATTTGCACCGAAGTGGAAGGCGTGTTTGATTTGTTGACCGGTTATGCCGCGCCGGAACGTTACCAGCATTTACTCGTCGCGCCGGCGCATCTGCGCAAAAGTATACTCTCTCGCATTCGTCGCGAAGCGGAAAACGCGCCAGCCGGCAAGCCCGCCGCTATCATTGCCAAAATGAACTCACTCGTCGATCCGGAGATTATTGATGAGCTTTATCTCGCCAGCCGCGCCGGTGTGCAAATTCAATTGATCATTCGCGGCATCTGCTGCCTGCGCCCCGGCGTGCCCGGACTCAGCGACAACATTCGCGTCATCAGCATTATCGACCGCTTCCTCGAGCACGCGCGCGTTTATATTTTTGCAAATGCCGGCGCGCGCGAATATTTTCTCGCCAGCGCCGACTGGATGTCCCGCAATCTCGACCGCCGCGTCGAAGTCGCCTTCCCCATTTACGATCCCACCCTGCAGCAGCAAGTGCAGGAAATCATCGACACGCAACTTAACGATAATGTGAAAGCACGCGTATTACGCGCCGACAATACTTGCGTATTCAATCAAAACGATCAGCCGCCGCTGCGGGCACAGATGGCGCATTATGAAAAAGTAAGTGGCTTGGGATTATAAAAGTTTTTTTGCCACACCCTTCATTCTCCCATCTCTCCTAAATTTTGCTTTGAAAACCTCCCGCCGATTGCGTATATTATGAATCTATGACAAATTCTTCATCAGTGGCCGCGGCATCATCTTCAGCGCTGCACGTGGAACAACAGCATTACGCCCAGCCTGTGACTTCAGTTTTAAATAAAGTCGAGGCCTTTGCATTATTTGCTTTCGCAGGCAGTGTTAGTCTCTCCATTGCCGGCGCGCACCTCAGTTTGGGCCTATTGACGTTGTGCTTGCTTGGGCAAAGCGCATGGCGCCGAGCGCAAAGGTCGAAGGGCGAAACGCAACTGATCACTGAAAACTGGCCACTGAAAATTGGCTTCGAGTGGCCACTGCTCGCGTTCGTTATCGTCGCGCTGATTTCTACTGCCCTTTCGGAATTGCCGCTCACGAGTTTTCGCAACCTGCGGCATTTACTCACGATTCTCGGGGCCTACACCGTCGCGTTTTCATTGCGGCGCCAGCCGCAATGGCGCCAGCCGCTGCTCTGGACATTCATCGGTGTTGCCACGCTCGCCTCCATTTGGGGATTGCTCGAATATACGCTAGGCCTCTCGCGCAAAGTGCAAAGCACGCAAGGCACGACGATGACGTGGGGCGCGCTGTGTGTAATGTTCATGTCATTCACGCTGCAAATGGCGCTGGCAGCGCCTACATCTCGTGAGCGTTGGTTCGCGCGGGCGCAATTCATTCCCCAATTTTTTGCAATGCTGTTCAGCCTCGTGCGCGGCGCTTATGTTGGATTCGCGGGTAGCCTCATTTATTTGCTCAAACCTTATTGGAGTAACCGGCGTTTGTTATTGCGAAAAATTTTGCCGGCGCTGCTTCTGCTCGTCATCACCACCACACTCATTTCACCCCAAAACGTGCAACAACGTTTTGCCGCCATTTTTGATCTCAACACCGGCTCCACCCAAGTTCGCCTCATTCAATGGAAACACGCGCTCACCATCGCCACCGATCATCCCGTCTTCGGCGTCGGCTGGCGCGATTTGCAGGCGGTGTTGCGCCAATACGCCACGCCCGATCCCAATATTCCGGAGAATATTACGAAGGATGTTTTTTCCATCGGCCATTTTCACAGCAATTACTTCACGATTTTAGTTTGCTTCGGCGTCACCGGCCTGCTCGCGTTTGCTTGGTTAATGGTCGCCGTCTGGCGCGCCCTCGGCAATGCTCTGAAAAACACGCCGGATGAATTTAACCGTTTAGTCATTTTCGCCAGCCGTGCCGCGCTGCTCGGTTTTTTAGTCGCCGGAATTTTTGATTGGACTTTCGGCGATGCGGAAGTCGTGACCATGCTGTGGTTTGTGGTCGGTTTGGGGTGCGGACAGGTTAATTTCAAGAACACTGTGGCCACGAGATAAATATGCGCAACTGGCTGATTAGCACCGAACCCAAACAACTTGAATACTACAAAGACATTTTGATTCATGCCGACACCGGCGTTCACGAACAGGCGGCCGCGTTGTTTGCGCGATACGTGCCGGCCGGCGCGCGTGTGCTTGATGTCGGCGCTGGCGCCGGCGCTTTTTCGCAACGCCTCACCGATGCGGGTTATGCGGTCACCGCGCTTGACATTGATCCGGAAAAATGGCTGCCTCAAGCTATCCCTTTTCTAAAGTTGAATATCGATGCGGGAATTGCAGCATCGGTTAAGACTCAATTCGACGCGGTATGCTGTCTCGAAGTGATCGAGCATGTCGAAAATTCGTGGAATTTGCTGCGTGAAATTTATACCGTGCTCAAGCCCGGTGGCCGTTTAATTTTGTCCACCCCCAATATTACCTCCTTTCTCTCCCGTCTGCTCTTTTTGCGCACTGGCCACTTCCATCAATTCAGCGTAGCCGATTTGGCGTACGGCCACATCAATCCGGTGACGGCTTTTGAAATCAACATTATTGCGGCGCGGCTCGGCTGGAAAATTTTGGAAACCCGTCCCGGCGGGTATCTGCCGGTTTGCGATTTCTCCTCGTGGCGTCCCCAAAAGCTGGCTTTCAATTTTTTACGCGTCTGCAGTTATTTACTGGCGCGCGGGCAAAAGCAGGGCTGGTGTCTCTTCTTTGTTTTGGAGAAACCCGCCTTATGAGCGAATTGCTTTCCAAGCCTGAACGAGTTGTGACTTCACCCAAGCGTGTTCCGTTGTGGCGCAGCGGCGTGCATTCATTGGGCACGAGCCTCATCGCCATTTTGCTGGCGGTTGCCGTTAACATTCTCATCGCACGCGCGCTCGGTCCGCAGGGCAAAGGCAGTTACGAGTTGGCCCTGGCCTCCGCTGCCTTGCTCAGTATTATGCTCGGCTTTTCGCTACCAGTAGGCGTCACGTATGTGGTGGCGCGCGGCCGAGCCAATTTGCGCGCGCTCGTTTGGCAATTAGCGGGCGTGGCGGCGCTGTTCGGTTTATTGGCAACCGCGATTCTTTACGTGCTGCGCCGGACGTCGCTATCGCCCTCTTTTATTCCGCCGGAAATGGAAAACGGCATCGTGATTCTACTGGCATTGACCGCGTGCGCGATGGAGGCCTCGAACTATTGGCGTTCCATATTAAATGGCCGGCAAGAAATCATTCGCGCCAACCGCGGCGATCTTTTGGGCCGGGCGGCGCATGTCGTTATTTTGCTTGTTGCCGTGGGCATACTCGCGCGCCAGCGCAAGCCAGCGACGCCCACTCTTTTTATCACCATCAATTTGGCCGTGTTGGTTCTGACCAATTTTATTTTTCTAAGAATCCTGCGTTCAGCCTTACAACCTTCCTCCGGCCCCAGTGGACTCGCGGAAGTCGTCGCGTATGCGTTCCCTTGTTTTTTGGGCAACTTTATCCAATTTCTGAACTACCGCATGGATGTTTTTCTCATCAATTATTTTTCGGGGCGTGATGCGGTGGGCTTGTACACACTCGCGGTTTCGCTGGGCCAAATGATTTGGCTGGTTTCGCGAGCGGCAGCAATGGTTTTATTGCCGAACGTGGCCGCGCTGCAAGAAGCTGCTGCCGCCAATGCACAACGCACGGCGCAAATTACGCGTGTGGCTTTTGGCCTCAGTTTGGTGTCCGCACTCGCGCTGGCCATTTCTGCGACACCGCTGGTTCCGTTGGTTTTTGGCAACGCCTTTCGCCCAAGTGTGACGCCATTATTGTGGCTCTTGCCGGGTATCGTGGTTTTTAGCGCCGCCAATGTGGTGGCCTCATACTTCGCCGGCATCGGCAAACCGCGTTTGAATTTATACGTTGCTCTTGCCGGTTTGGCGGTCACGATCGCCTTTGACTTGCTACTAATCCCTGTTTTTGGCATCGTCGGTGCCGCGATTGCAAGCACGTTATCTTATGCAACGAGCACGGTTGCCATCGTTTGGCTTTTTGTTCGTCAATCACGTCTGCCAGTGCAGCAAGTTTTGGTGCTGACGCGTGAAGATCTCACGTTGGGAATTTCGTTGCTGCGCTCGCTGTTTCAGCGCCAACGCGTGGAGGCTCGTTGACGTGTCGCGCCGGAAAATTCTGCTCATCGCCTCGTGGTATCCAACGAGCCATTCGCCCGTGAATGGCATTTTCATTCACGATCAAGCGCAAGCATTGTCACAAGAATATGACGTTGCAGTGCTAGCGCCGCGCATCGCCGGCTGGCGGGAAATTTTGCACGGAAAAATTGGTCCGCGTTCGCAGCTTCAAAAAGAAGGAAATTTGCTCGTCAGTCGCGAGCGGGTGCTGGCACCGGTGCCGCGCGCGCCGGTTTGGGCTTATCGGAATTGGCTTCCGGCGGCGGCGCGAGGGTTTGCAAAATTGCTCGCGTCGTGGGGTAGGCCAGATTTAATTCACGCACAAGTCGTTTTGCCTGGCGGCTTGTCCGCGGTGCGACTCGGCAAACAACATGGCATTCCAGTCGTATTAACCGAACACACCAGCCCGTTTAGCGCGCATCTTAAAACTGCGCCGCTCCGGCGCTGGGTGCAAGAAACGTTGGCGCAAAGTAATCGCGTGCTGGCCGTGAGTCCGGCGCTGGCCCAACAGATTCAGGCTTTCGATAAAACCATTGAAATTCACATTGTCGGTAACTTAATTAATACAGATTTCTTTGTTCCGGTAAAAACCGAACGACACAGTTCAAGCAAAACGCATTTTTTATCCGTGGGTTTGTTGACCCCACAAAAGGGGATAAATTTTTTATTGCAAGCGGCCGCGCGGCTTCTCCAACGCGGTTGCACGGCGTTTGAATTGATTATCGGTGGCGATGGTCCGGAGCGGCCTCGGCTCGAACGCCTCGCGCAATCGCTTGGCCTGCATGATTATTGCCATTTTATCGGTATGCTGACGCGAGAACAAGTCAAACATCAGATGCAGCAATGTGATGTTTTCGTCCTGCCGAGTTTGCACGAAACTTTCGGGCTGGTGCTCGCCGAGGCAATGGCCTGCGGCAAACCGGTCATTGCCACACGCTGCGGCGGTCCAGAATTTGTCGTTACCCCCGAAACCGGAGTTTTGGTTGACATGGCGAATCCCGAAGTGCTGGAGAATGCGATGGCGGATTTGATTGAAGCCCGTTCACGATTCGATGTTCGGAGCGTGCGGCAAAGCGTTATCGAACGTTTTGGCGAAGCTGCCTTTTTAAAAAATATTTCGGTTTTATATGAAGCAGTTTGGGCAAAATCGGGTTTGCGGATAATTTAAAGCATAACGCATAATCCGTAACTTCATGCTTGACGCAACACAAAATGAAAAAGCTCCTCCACAATAGCTTAAAATATTATCTGCGCCGCTTCCCCCTCGCACGCGGAAAGACACGAATCTTTTCGACCTTGTGGAAACCATTTTCATTTGGTGAATATTATCGCGAAACAACTTTGTTGCAAGCCGATATCAAACTAAATTGTGATCTAACCAAATTTTTGCAACGGCATCTTTACTTTTTTGGCAGTTATGAGAAAGAATACTGTGATTATTGGATAAAACTGGCTCGAAACAGTGCAACGATTTTTGACGTGGGATCAAATATTGGATTGTATTCACTTCTGGCCGCATCCGCAAATCCACGGGCGGCTATTCATGCTTTCGAGCCGACACCCGAAATTAGCGAAACTTTTCGTGAAAATATTCGACTAAACCAGATGTGTAACATTAAAGTGAATGCGCTCGGTGTCAGCAGGACCAACGGCCAAGCTTTTCTCCAACGCTTCATGGGCGGCGAGGGTATTTATGACGGCATGAATTTTATCTCCGCTCAGAAATCTGCAAGTGCCGATCTTCCGGTCACCATCATTACTATTGCCGATTATTGTCGGCAAAACAGCATCACCCGCATCGATCTCATGAAAATGGATATCGAAGGCGGTGAGTACGACGCCCTGCTGGGCGCAAGAAAACTTTTGGAATCACAGGCCATTGGTTGTATTTTTCTTGAGCTGGTTGAATCGCATGCCAAACGCTTCGGCCATTCAACCGTTGAAATCAAGCGGCTTTTGGCGAATGCCGGTTATCAAATTTTTATGTTGCAGGCGAGTAAACTTGTTCCTGTGCCAATCGAGAAAATTCATGATGGGCAAGGCGATAATATCATCACGTTTACGCCTGAATTCAAAGACCGAATGATATAAAACACAAAATGATGTTTTACCAATTTACGTTTTAGCGCCATGTGCGGCATTTTCGGCCTCTGGAATTTAGACCATAAACCTATCGTACCCGCGAACCTGCGGAACGCGACGAATCTTCTGCGCCATCGCGGTCCGGACGATGAAGGCTATTTGCTCGTCGACACCATCAAGAATAGCACGGACTCTTATGGCGGTAACGATACCATGCCGGGTTTGCAATTGCCGCATATTGAAAATGCTGCGGACAAATCATACAATCTCGCATTCGGGTTTCGCCGGCTTTCGATTATCGACCTCTCTCCTGCCGGCCATCAACCCATGGCGAACGCCGATCAACGTCACTGGATTATTTTCAATGGTGAGGTTTATAATTATCTCGAACTGCGCAACGAATTGATTGGATATGGTCATCAGTTTCGTACCAATTCCGATACGGAAGTGATTCTGGCTGCTTATCGACACTGGGGACCTGGTTGTTTGACGCGTTTTAACGGCATGTGGGCTTTGGCCATTTGGGATGCCCAACAGCAGGAATTATTTTGCGCGCGCGACCGTTTGGGGGTGAAACCGTTTTATTATTATTTTAACAAAACCCAATTTATTTTTGCCTCCGAAATCAAAGCCCTGCTCGCTGCAGCCGCGGGCCTCGGACAAATCAACCATTCGCATCTCGCGAATTTTTTATTGACCGGCTTACTGGATCACAACGATCAAACTTTTTTTGCGCCGATCAACGCGCTGCCGCCGGCGCATTATCTCAAGATGAATGCCGAAACGGCAACACCGATACCGCAACGTTACTGGGATATCGGCCCCGAAGAAATAAAAACGAAATACGATTATGCGAAGCCAGAAAACACGCTGTTGAATTTATTGCAAGATTCCGTGCGTTTGCGTTTGCGCAGCGATGTGCCCGTCGGAACCTGCTTGAGTGGCGGTCTCGATTCCAGCGCCATTGTTGCCATCGCCTCAAAGCAGTTGCCGCATTCGATCAACAGTTTCTCTTCCATCTATTCGCAGGACGGTTATTCGGAAGAAAAATATATTCACCTCGTCGCGCAGGCCAACCAAACATTGACGCATTTCACGAGTCCTGATCCAGAAAAATTTTTTAGCTTGCTCAAGAAAATCATCTGGCACTTCGACGAACCGGCCGCCGGCCCTGGCGTTTATTCGCAATGGTTCGTTATGGAACTCGCGCATCAATCCGTTACAGTTCTCCTCGACGGTCAGGGGGGTGACGAACTTTTTGCCGGCTACGCGCCATATTTGCCTTTGCATCTCGCGACACTTGGTCAAAAAATTTTTCGTGAACGTCGGATGAATTTGCTTGGAAGGTTTGTACAAGATGGCGGCGTCATTTTGCGCGATGGCCATCGTTATTTCTTTCCGGAATTGAACGCGCGGCAATTTTTGAAAAAAGTTTTCATGCGTGCCAGCGGCAAACGTTATCGCGCCGATCTCTGGCTAAATGCAGAAATGGCCGCAGCGCAACGCCGCGCGCCAATCAACTCGCACAATCCGGTTCCCGCACACGACCCGCTCAATCGCCGGTTATATCGCGACCTCACGCAAACGAGCATTCCGGCGTTGCTGCATTATGAAGATCGCAGCAGCATGGCCTTCGGACTCGAAGCGCGCGTCCCGTTTCTGGATTATCGCCTCGTCGAGTTCGCGCTTGGCCTGCCCGGTGAAATGAAAATCAAAGGCACGACCACCAAATATGTGGCACGGCAGGCCTTCAAAGATATTTTGCCGGAAGCCGTGCGCACGCGTCGCGATAAAATGGGCTATCCGACACCGCTCGCATTGTGGCTGCGCGGGCCGTTACGTTCACAAGCGGACGAAATTTTACAGGAACATTTCCGGCGCCGCAATTTTTACAATGTCCCGAGGGTGCAGCAACTCTGGCATGAACATCAAACCGGCGCCGCTGATCATAATTGGCAAATCTTCCGTTGGTTAACAACGGAAATGTGGTTGCGGAATTTTATTGATGCCCCCAACGCGGAGCGAATTTAAAAACAAAATGCCTCATCACATCGCCATGCTCCTCTCCAACGTCTTCCGGCCCGATCCGCGCGTCCACAAAGAAGCGCGGAGTCTCGTGCAGGCCGGATACAACGTGACGATCATCTGCTGGGATCGACAGGGCGAATT
The DNA here is from genome assembly GCA_964447935.1 of uncultured Cytophagia bacterium. Lineage (GTDB taxonomy): Bacteria > Zhuqueibacterota > Zhuqueibacteria > Zhuqueibacterales > Zhuqueibacteraceae > Zhuqueibacter. The sequence continues at coordinate 8,719 of CAYUVM010000120.1, forward strand.
GGTGGCACGCGAAACCATCGACGGAATTGAAATTCGCCGGATCGGCGTTCGTTCCGTATATAAAGCCGGCTCGCGACAAATGTTTTACTTGCCGCGTTTCTGGCGACAGGCGTTGCGCGAATTGCGTGAGCTACGTCCGGATATTATTCATTGTCATGATCTTGAAACCACGCCCGCCGGTTATTGGTACGCCCGAAGGCATCGGCTGCCGTGGATTTTTGACGCGCACGAATGTTATCCGGAGCAAACGCGTTTGCACACGAACTCGGCAATATATTATTTTCTTCTGCTTTTAGAACGCTTCATGACGAAACGCGCAACCTACATCATTACGGTGGGAAATCTGTTGGCGGGCCGATTTCGTCAAATGGGTGGCCGCGTCGCCGTTGTTGGTAATTATCAAGCTCTCCAATCACAACCCGTAGCGAAAATAAATCGAGTCATGTTGGGCCTCAAAAATGATGCATTTATTATCGCCTATATTGGAAGTTTCATTCCCTCACGAGAGATTTTTCCACTCATTTTTTCCACTGCTCACTTGAATGAGGTAACCGTGCTTTTACTTGGCGACGGCCCGCAACGCGCGGCCATTGAAGCGGCCTTGCCGCAATATCCTCGTGTGCGTTATCTTGGACAGGTGCCACAAGAGGAAGTGCCCGATTACACGGCGCTGGCCGACGTGATTTATTACGGCTTGAATACTGTTGATCAAAACAATCATTATAGTTGCCCCAATGCGCTCTTTCATGCCTTAGCCGTAGGAAAACCTTTACTCACCACAAACGTCGGCGAGATTGCACATATTGTGCGGCAAGAACAATGCGGCATTGTAGTCGAGAAGCCGTTGCCGGATTTATTGGCCGCGGCGATAACTAAAATACGCGAGCGGCACCGGCTTGAGCAGTTTGCCGAAAATGCTCGTCGGACGGCGACGGAAAAGTACAATTGGCCGGTAGCCGAAAAAACTTTGTTAAATGTTTATCAGGAAATTCTCAAGCACGAGTAACATATTAAATGTGTGGCATCGCCGGAATATTTTCGTTTCAGCCTTCCGTGTCCGTCACGGCAGTACAAATTAAAAAAATGACGGACGCGATCCGCCATCGGGGGCCGGATGACGAAGGCATTTATATTGATCAACAAATTGGCCTCGGCCACCGTCGGCTCTCGATCATCGATCTTTCGCCGGATGGGCATCAACCGATGATCGGGCCGGACGGTTCCACGCAGATTATTTATAACGGTGAGCTTTACAATTATCTCGAACTACGCGCCGAATTAAAAAATAACTGGCATCTTTTCAAATCACATAGCGACACCGAAGTGATC
>CAYUVM010000121.1:0-10033 GCA_964447935.1 uncultured Cytophagia bacterium
AATGGAGTCTTGATTGGCCCGATACGGAACGGCTTTCCTCAAGTCCATTTGCTTGCCATCATCCTGTGCAAAACCGTTTGGGTAGGACATCACCTTCCGTCGAACAATTTGACCGCCATGGCATGGTTTGCCTTTCCTGTTGCAAGTGCGAGTTGATGTTGGTCAAATGACGAAAAAGAATATACCACCAACTTTTCGCTTTGTCAAGAAAAATTTCGCGCGATGGGTTGGTTGAATTGTGTTTAAAAAGGTAGGGAATTTATCGCTGAAATGCAATGGAATTTCTTGTGGAGGCGCGCCCGGAGAAAGATTATCCTGAAAGCTGCAATAAATTAGAAACGTTGGGAATCCGAAGGCAGTTCGTTGAAGCCGACGAACAGCGATAGAGTAAATTATAACCTGAACCCGGCGTGATTTGTGCTTTGATTAGCAATAGGAATATTGAAAATCGTGATAGAAACCTCGAGTTAAACTATAAACGTAAAACCTACCCTGGATGGGCTTTACGTTTCAGCTCGATTTACCATTTTCAGCTTGGTTCGCAAGGATTTTCACTTCGTTTCAAAAAAAGCTCAAACCGGTTTCAGGTTTAAAATAAACGATAGCGCAGTTAGATGGATTCGATTTTACAACCATGTTTTTCTTTTTAACAACCCCAGCACCGGCGGAATGCTGCGCAGACGCGCCAGAAGTGAGCGGCTAAATTGAAACTCGGAAAAACGATTCAGTTGTGCCAACATTTTTTGATTGTAACCAAACCACCACGGTTTCTTCAGGAATGTGAACGGCTCAAGGTTCAGGTATTTGGGGCGTGTCATTTCCATTAAACCCTCGTGGCCGTGGGTGCAGCCATAACCGCTGGCTTTGGCGCCGCGATTGGGCGCTTCGCAAGAGCCGAAGTAACTGATGGCATCATTAATCGAAACGGCGCCGGCCTCAATGCGTTGGGCCGCTTCGCGCCCACGATTGAGATTTCTCGTCCAGACGCTTGCCGAGAGCCCATACGGCGTGGCGTTGGCTAAAGTAATTGCCTCGTCTACATCGCGTACGGGCACCACTGGCAACAGTGGGCCAAACGTTTCTTCCTGCAAAACTTTCATTGTGGCATTCACGTCAACCACAACGGTTGGCTCGAAAAAGAGCGGGCCGAGATCGGGACGACGTTTGCCGCCACAAAGCACAGTGGCGCCTTTGACGATGGCATCGTTAAGCTGTGATTCGAGCGTAGCCACCTGGCGTTCACGAATCATCGGGCCAACATCAATGTCCGGTTGATCACCGCGGCCAAGGCGAAGTCGTTTGGTTTTTGCAACCAGAGCCTCCACAAACGGTTGATAAATTTCTTGCTCAACAAAAATGCGTTTGACGGCGACACAACTTTGTCCGCAATTCATAAAGCGGCACCACAACGCCCCGCTCGCCGCGAGGTCAATGTTGGCGTCGCGCAACACGACCATTGGATCACTGCCGCCCAATTCCATCACCAGGGGAATGAGTCTCTCTGCCGCCGTCGCGGCAATTTTCTTTCCGGTCGCGGAACTGCCGGTGAACGCGACGCCGTTGATTGCACTCGCTACTAATGCCGCGCCGGTGCCGCCGTCGCCGACAATAACTTGAAAAACACCTTCGGGTAGCCCGACTTCGCGCAGCATTTTTTCAATTTCCAAGGCTGAGGCTGGAGTAAATTCCGAAGGTTTGAGCACCACGGCATTACCGGCCAGCAGCGCCGTAATGGACGGACTCAGCGGCAACATGAATGGATAATTCCACGGCGAGATGATGCCGATGACCCCGAGTGGCTCGTATTGCACATAACCGCGTTGCAATCGCAGGGCAATGTTTTGGTGCGGCAGGCGCCGCGGCCGCAGCCATAGCGGGCCGTAGCGGAGATAGTATTTGACGATATCAAGACTGACGATGACCTCGGCCAACAATGCTTCGGGCAACGGTTTGCCATTTTCGCGCGTAACCAACCCGGCAATTTCCATACGCCGGTCGAACAGCAGTTGCGAAAACTTGCGCAGAACCTCCACACGCTTTTGGATCGGCCAGCCGCCCCAACTTTTTTGCGCTGCTTGCGCCCGGGCCACGGCGACTTCAACCTGCTGTGGTGTTACGCTTTCATATTCACGCCAAACCTCGCCCGTGGCGGGATTAAGGGATTGAATCTTCACCTGAGTTGGTGGGCCGTTTGGAAAAGGTTGTATCATCGGCAATTCGGTTGTTATTTTCGAAATTTACAATTTTAAGTTTTTAATTCTTTATTTCTCGTGTTTGCCCAATGCCAGCACCGCATTCGTTCCGCCAAAACCGAAGCCGTTGGACAAGGCGTAGTTCATCGCCGCTGGCCGCGATTTATTAGCCACATGGTTGAGATCGCAGCGTGGGTCAATATTATCAAGGTTGATCGTCGGCGGCAGCATTTGATGATACAGTGCCATTGCCGTATACGCCGCTTCGACCGCGCCAGCCGCGCCGAGCAAATGCCCGGTCATAGATTTGGTGGAACTGACCGCGACACTTCTGACATGCTCACCTAAAACTGTTTTGATGGCCGCAGTTTCAGCGATATCACCGAGCGGCGTGGAAGTCGCATGCGCATTGATATAACCGATATCCTGCGGTTGCAGCCCGGCATCATGGAGAGCTATGCGCATCGCCTGCGCTGCGCCTTTGCCGTCTTCCGGCGGGGTGGTGATATGAAAAGCATCCGACGAAGACCCGGCGCCACAAACTTTTGCCCAAATGCGCGCGCCGCGGGCTTGGGCGCGATCCTCGCGTTCGAGAATAAGAATTCCCGCGCCTTCACCCATCACAAAACCATCGCGCGCCAAATCAAAAGGCCGGCTCGCGGTGCGGGCATTCTCGTTATTTTTTGACAACGCTTTCGCCGCAGCAAATCCCGCAATGCTAATGTCGATCATCGCCGCTTCCGAGCCGCCGGTAATCATCACGTCCATATGTCCCTGGCGGATGAGCATCAGGCCGTCCATAATGGCATGTGCGCCCGTGGCGCAGGCAGATACCGTGGCGTAATTGACGCCCGTCGTCCCGTAACGGATTGCCAACAATCCCGCCGCAATATTCGTGATGGTGGCTGGAACAAAAAACGGCGAAACGCGCCGCGGGCCTTTCTCAACCAGGCTGCGCGCATTATCCATAAATGTTTCGACCCCGCCCATGCCCGAACCAACGACAATGCCGGTTTTTTCTTTGGGCAAATCTTCCGGCTTCAAACCGGCATCGGCCAATGCGGCATCGGCTGCGGCCACGGCAAAATGCGTGTAACGATCATAGTGTCGCACTTCTTTCGGATCCATGTAACGGCTCGGATCGAAATTTTTAACTTCGCCACCAAAGCGCGTCGGGAGGGCGGAAGCGTCAAAGCGTTGAATCATATCAATGCCGGAATGTCCGGCCAGCAGCCCGCGCCAGTTTTCTTCCGGCGTTAACCCCATGGGCGTAATTAACCCGATTCCCGTGATGACCACAGAATTGTTGGACAACCTTTGCATAAAATTTCCTTGTTGATTCGATTTAAAATATGTTTCACTATGATAACATCCCGCGCGCAAAGAAGCAAGCGGAAAGTATTTGCCGAATTGGGTAAAATAATTTATTTTGTAACCATGAATGAGTATTATACCCTTTTGGGGTTAGTTGAAAATGAATACAAGGTTAAAGACTCTATTTTTATAACCTGGCTATCTCCGATTGCTTCACGCGAAGAAGCGGAGACCTGCATTGCTGAGCGCAGCCGGAGGTTTCCCGATGCGACGCACAACTGTTACGCTTTTCGCGTCGGCTTTGATGATCGTCTCGTTGCCAAATCCAGCGATGCCGGAGAACCGGCAGGCACGGCGGGCCGGCCGATTTTACAAATGCTGGAGCGCCGTCATTTAACCAACGTGGTGGCGGTGGTGACGCGCTATTTCGGCGGCACGAAACTGGGAACCGGCGGTCTGGTGCGCGCTTATGGCGGCGCGGTTGCCGCAGCGATTGCGTTAGCCGCCATGACGGTGATTTTTCCTCAACAAAGATTGCGGTTGCAATATTCCTATGCGCAAACCGCCGCCGTCCAAAAGATTTTGCGTTTACTCGCCGCGGAAACGCTGCAAGAGATTTTTGCGGCTGAAGTTTCACAGATTATCGCGATACGCCTCTCCGAGGCGGAAGAGGCGCAACGGCTCTTGCGCGATGCCTGCGCTGGAAAAATCGTTATTGAGACACTTGCAACTGCGTTATAAATCACAATCATCCCGTTTCATCGCGAAAAGTAAGCGTAATTTGAACCTCCATACGCGAAATTTACTGTTAGCAAAAGACGTAAACCAGCCAACCGAGGTTCCCAATAATGGGCTCAATAAAGAAAAGTCGCGCCCATGATTTACGACAAACCGGCGTAATGTTGTTATTGGAGAGCTTTTGGAATTATCCGGGCGCGTGGGGCAAGGTGGGGATTGAGACTTTGCGCAATGCACCTCCGAACAATGCGTGGAATTGCCTTATTTCACGGTGACGCAGTAGAGATGGGGTTGGCTACTAACGAAAATTAAGTTCTGAGAATTTTTTGATTCTGCAACTTATTGCTTGAGTTGCCATTTGATGCGCGTGTACGCGATGCGGAAGCCGTGGCGCTCGGCGTTGCGTTGCGAAGCGCTGCCCGGCAAGGCGCACATCATGGCGAGATCACAGCCTTGCTCGGCGCCATAACGCAAGCGGTTTTCGAGCAGCGCCAATTGCGCGCCCTGTTGGCGCGCCACAGGGATGGTGCTGGCGCCTCCCAATAGTGCCACTCCACCGCCGAGACATAGCACACCGGTGGCAATGGGCTGTCCGTTCATTTCTGCAAAGAATGAAATCGCATTGTCGCGCTGCGCATTGATTTGGCCGATCTCCAACAAAAAATTGGCAAGCTCGGGATGCTCACTCCAGCCCTGCGCGGATATTTGAGCGCAAAGCGCATGCTCGTTTTCGCGCATCAGCCGCACGCGAATTTTTTCATTTTGTGAGGCCGCAAGTGAAAGATCCCTGCCGATGGGCCGGCACATCACGCTGGTGAATTCAATCGGTTGATAGCCCCGCTCATTTAACAGCGCTGGCAGGGAGGGATCGGCCAACGGACTGACTTCGTGAAACACCGGCGCGCCGCGTTCTTGGAAAAAACTTTCCAGGCGCTCGAGTTCAACACGCGTCACTTTCTCAAAAACACCCAGCCCGAAAGTCTGCGTGAGCGGCGAGGACGGCGTGTCGAACATCGCATAAGCGCCGGCGACTTCAATCCACTGCGCACCGCTGTGCGGAAAAAATTTGGCGCGGGCTTCGACGAAGCTGGCATTGCTCTGCGCCTCGGCTCTTTCGAGCCGGCGAGATAGGGCGAGATCGGCGAAAGGATAGAGTTGTGTATTGAGGGCAGGCATTCAAATGCTCCAAACGTAGACGAGTGGCAAATAAAAATTGCGGGTTACAGAAATGAAACTAAAAAATGATTTACCCTCGCGAGGGTTCTATTTTTACTAAAGAGGTTTTTAAAGGACGCGGGCGAGTCTGCACCTGATCGCCGGCAATTTTTTGTAAGAGCCATTTTGTGAGCTTGACGGCTTCAGTGCGACAACGCATTCTTTGCTGTACAATAAGCGCCGAGGTAAGCGTGAGCACCCCAATGGTGAGGATGCCGGCATTGAAACCCAAAGCATCGGCGACGACTCCCGTGAGCAGCGCGCCAACGGCATAACCCAGATCACGCCACATGCGAAACACCCCGAGACTTTGCGCGCGATCTTGCGGATGCGTGTTCTCCGCAATCGTGGCAAGGAAAGTCGGGTAAACCATCGCCGTGCCCCAGCCGAGCGCAATGGAGAGCGCGGCATAATGAACGAACGAGCTTGCAAAAACAAACAACACCAGCGCGAGGCCTTGCAAAAACATACCCCAGAACAACATACTTTTCTTGCAGAAATAGTCGGACATTTTTCCGGTAAACAATTGCCCAATGCCCCACACGCCGGGATAGATGGCGACAATCATTCCAATATCTTCAAGACTGAAGCCCTGTTGCGCCAGCATGAGAGGAAATAATCCCCATACCATCGCATCGTTCAGATTATTGATTAAACCGGCCTGCGTGACACCGCCGAGGTTGCGGTCAAACAATGTCGTGTCCCAGAAAATGTTTTGGCGCACGGCGAGATCGCTGGCCGCAGTTTCTTGAGCAACATGCCGGCGCGTATCGTGCACCAGCAGCCAGCTTCCGAAAAATCCGGCCAGCGACAGGGCTACGCCGAGGTAGAACGGATAAGGCCGCAACCCCCACTTGGCCGCGATCCAACCGGTAAGAAATGCCACAATCGCTACAGCGAGATAACCGGCAAATTCATTTAAGCCCATTGCCAGCCCGCGTTCGTTTTCGCCGACCAGATCGATCTTCATCACCACCGTGCTCGACCATGCGAGGCCCTGATTGAAACCAAGCAAAATGTTCGCTGCCACAATCCAGTCCCAATTCGGCGCGTGCATGAGCATGAACGGCACCGGAATGCCGAAGAGCCAACCGAGCATGAGCAACGTTTTTCTACCGAAACGATTGGCCAGCGCGCCGGTAAAATAATTGGTAAGGGCTTTGACGAGTCCGAAAACGATGATGAAAGAAAATATCGCCGTTTTCGCGGCGAGATGAAACTCCATTTCGGCAATTTGCGGCAGAATCGCGCGCTCCATTCCCACCATGCCGCCGACAAAAGCATTGATGATGACAAGCAGTGTGAACTGCCGCCAGTTTTCTTTCAGGCCGAGATTTATTTCTTTTATACGCAATATTTTCTCTCGCTACGGTTGCCTTGCTAATCAACAATAAACAGCTTGGCCCCGCTTGGTGTGGAAGAACGATGGGCCTCGGCATGATCCGCGACTTGATAGCTGACGCCGGGTTTGAGCACAAACTTGCGGCCGTCGGCGAGTTCGGTTTCTAACTCGCCTTCCAAGCACAAAAGAATGTGGCCTTTGCTGCACCAGTGATCAGCAAGATAGCCGGGTGAATATCCCACCATGCGCACACGGAGCGTACCGAATTGGCGCGTGCGCCAATAAGCCATTCCTGTTGCCCCCGGATGTTCGGTGCGTTCAACTTGGCTCCAGTCAGTGAGTCCAAAAGCGAGATCAGAAATTTGCATGCAGAGGTTCCAATTTTAATTCAGGCGCAGCAATAAAACTCATAATACCACTTCTGACTCAGATCTCTCCGCGCAGTGATTTGGTGATCACTTCGGCCTTGGAGTGAACGTGCAGCTTTTGATAGATATTTTTGATGTGAAAGCGCACTGTTTCAACAGAGATATTCATACGATCGGCGATCAATTTATAACTCAAGCCGTCTACGAGGCCGACCACGATTTCTTTTTCTTTTGCGGTGAGCGGCGATTCGGGTACAGGTTTATTGGGGGGATTGAAATGCTCGATCACTTTGCGCGCGATTTGGGGTGACATCGGCGCCCCGCCGGCTTGCAATTGGGCAATGGCTTCTTTGATCTCGGCCAGCGGGGTGTTCTTCAATAAATATCCTGAAGCTCCGGCACGTAATGCTTCAAAAATTTTGTGCGAGTCATGATAAATCGTCAACATGATAATGTTGATCTCGGGCTGTTGCTGTTTGATGAGCTTGATGCCGTCAATGCCGGACATGCCGGGCAAGCCAATGTCCATCAAGATCACATCGGGAAAATCGCCGCCGGTTTGTTGCGACAAATAACCTTCCACCGACTCTTCCGCGATTGTGCATGAAAAGCCGGTTTGCTTGTTGATGTACTTTTGGATACCCACGCGAATATCCTCGTCATCTTCGATAATGGCGATGCTAATCATAAAGAAAGATACATTGATGTTGCCTATGCCCGCAACTCCATAAAGATGGGGGGATTTCAGTGATCAGTAACCAGTGTTCAGTTTTCAGAGATGGGTTTTCAGTAAACAATCAAGACACTGACCACTGGTTACCGATTACTGAATACTGCTTTTCATCGCCACAAACACATCCTGCCGCCACGGATCGGCGACAATTCTCGGATGAAAGCCCACTGCACGCAACAGTTGTAACCATTCGTTGCGGCCGAATAAGCCATCGATATGGCGATCGTGCTCGACACGTACAGTGCCATCGGCCTCGCGCAGCAAATAGGCAAAGTCGACCACATACGTTGTGTCATTCGGATCGGGATCGTACGTCCATTCGAGATAGCGCAAGCCGCGAGTACCATCGTCGTGGCCGCCGTGATCGGTTCCCGGCGTGAAGGTTTCACGTACATGATCGGGCGCAATAAGCGCGACACCGCCAGGACGGCAGTGCACAAATGCCGTCTCCAGCGCGCGGCGCAAATCTTCTACTGAAGTCATGTACATGATCGCATCGTGAATAAATACGGCATCGAAAAGCCGCCCAAGCCGGAGCATTCGCATATCGCCTTCGATGTGCTCGCATTCCGGATTCAACACGTGGCTCACGGCCAACATGCCTGGCGCAAGATCGGTCAGTGTCATTTGAAAATGTGCTTTGAGATGAGAAGCGTTATTCCCACCGCCGCTGCCCAATTCCAGCAGCGTGCGCGGGGGTGTTGCACATGCTTCGACTAAAAGCGGCCGGAAAATGTCGGTTTCTTCTTTGTACCCTTCCGGCGCCGAAAGCAACGGCCACCACGCGGCGAGTTCGTTGTAGAGTTTTGCCATAAAATGATTGTCCGTTTTTTGCTATTTCTAAAGGAAAAATTCATATCGTATCGCCGGAAGTTTCTGCTGCATAAATCGCCAGTTGCCGCGCCCCATCTACAACGTTGATCTGCGCCTCCGGATTTTTCGCGAGCCATTGGGTGATCAGCGTTTGCGGATCAGCGCATGCGTGCAAGTGCATGGCGGTAATGCTTGCATTCGGCAAACTCGAATATACATGAATCGCCCGCAACGGTTGAATCATCTGCGCGAATTGGTAAATCCTGTATGCCTCGAGCTTGGCATTATTCTCGAGACGCTTTAAAGTTTCCGCCAGCGGCTTGGTCAGCGCGTCATGAAAATGTTGCGAACCGATACCGTTTTCACAGTGCGCAAGAAAAAGAATTTCACCGTTTGCAGCGATCGCATTTTTAGCCATCGTTAAAGCGCGTTGTGCGGTGTAAAAACTTTCATCATCAGGATAGCCGCCGGGGGAGATGATTAAATAATCTTCTGGTGGCAGCGTGCAACGCATCAACGAATCGACTTTTTCGATGCCGGCGCGTGTGACTTCAATCATCGCGCCGATTTTTGCCCAATGCAATTGGCCGTGCGAGGAAATCACCGTGAGCGCCAAAACCGGGCGGCGGCGCAAAAGCATTTGCACGCCTTCCCAGGCATCATCCGCGAGCGGGTTGTGGCGCCGTTGCGAATCGGGATGCCACACATGCTGGCCAATAGCAGCGCGTTCATCGCATGCCAGCGATTCGTGGCGCGTCAGCGTTTCCAAACTGCAAAGGCCGGGGAGAAAATTTTGCAGTGGCGTGCTGTAGCCGAAAAATTCGTGATTTTGCAGATCGGCGATGGCGAGAAAAATGTCGCATTTGGCCGAGTGCTCATGCACTTGCACCGGTGTGCCGCGCGCCGTTTTGCCGATCTCGACGAACTCAGCCGTCTCGCGATCATTGGCGTGAATGTCATAGTCGGGAAAGTCAAAGTCGGCGATCATCGCGTGCAGCGCGTCGATAATTAGCTGGGCGCTGGCGCTATTCAGGTTATGGCCCTCTGGCGTAATTAAAAATTGCACAAAGCGCGCGCTGCGCAAAAATGGCAGCATGATCGCGAGCAACTCGGTGTGCGTCGTGTCTTCGATAATCACGCCGACTTGCCGGCCCGCAAAGATCGGTGAAATTCGCAGAATGCCAAACTCATTGATCGCGCCGAGTAAAATTTTTTGATGGTCGGAAGTTGCGTTGGCGTCGGGGAAATGGGGCCGGCGATAGGCAAGAAGATACTTCTCCGGAATCTCCAACGACAGCTCGCTTCGGCCGTAAATTAA
>CAYUVM010000122.1:0-10026 GCA_964447935.1 uncultured Cytophagia bacterium
TAAAACTGGGCTTGATAGCCCGAACCAACTTTGCGTAAATGTGCCATGATGAGACCTGCCTTTTCTAAAAAGTGCCAAAGATGTTCGTAACCCAGCGGGTGAATTATCAAACACGACAACGAAATCGGGGAGACTTGAAAAGGAAGGGTCAGGAAGAAAGGACTTGCAATTCAGACGGCAAGATGTTATTTTAAAGCTACCGAAGGGTTCCCGACCGGGTTCCTTTTAAAGTCTGCTCGGTAGGTGTGTCAACACTTATCGAGCATTTTTATTTTAAAGAGAACAGAAACAGACTCAAGACCGAAAACTACATATCGTAAGACTGACTGATTATTGTATTAAAAATATAGCCGTTACCAGCGAAAAAAGCAAATTTTAAACTCCCGAAAAAATTATCTTGAGTGCCAATAGTTAGAGCTTTAACGATTAGCGGTTCAATCAATATTCCTGAATGATCTTGGCCAGCTCCGTATGCGGTATCCGAATGCTGCCGCGAATGCGTTTGGCCTTGAGTCTGCCTTCCGTGATCATCCGCCGAATGGTTTTCTCACTCAACTCGAAACGCTCGGCCAGTGTCGCAATACTAAAGTATTTCTGGCAGGCGTTGCAGCCACCAGCTTTGTCCGCAGCGGTTATTGTGTTGATCATCGTTGTCGATCACGGCGGTTTAATGCTCAAACCAGCCACCTTTCACCAGCTTCGCCCCAGCACTTCTTCTTCAGTGCGCGGCATAAAGTAAATGCCGTACCCTAAGCGCGATTTCTTTTTGCAATAAGCCAGAATCACCGCATCACCGGAGTCCGGCGAACGGCCCAGCCGCACTTTGATCTCATCTTTCGATTCGATACGAATACCGTTGACCTGCATGCGCCAACGCAGGCTGCAAAGATCGGCCAACAACTCCGGATCGTTGGGGATAGCCAAGTCTTCGCCGCTGTTGGGATCCAGCGCTTCCCGCAGCCGCCAGCAATGCTCGGCGCGCAAGTTGGCAAATTTGAGTTTGCCGCTTTTGTCGGTGGCTTCGGATTTTTCCGCCCAATTGATCGCGTTGACATTCAGACCTTGACCTTTGGCAATATCATACGCCGAGGCGCCGACGCCAATCACATCGATATTGGCGCAACCATCAGCGGTGAGCGCCGGAGCAAACAAAGTCACCACATCCTGGCCAGTTTTGGTTAGCACACCGGCATATTTTTCCAACGGCGCAAACCAATGGCCATAGCGTTTCGCGATGACGGTTTTATCCTGACCGCCGCGTGCCACATCGACGCCGATGCTGGTGAGTGCGTTCGTGTTACCATCCGGTTGCCAACGCGCCATTGCCGCTTTGATCCACTCGCGCGGAATGAGTTGATAAGCGTCATCGAGTTGTCCGGCTTTCCAATCACCATGAAGCAGTTGCGAGCGCAATGGCTCTGGAAGTAAATTTAAGGTGCGGCGATATTCTTCACCGAGATAAGGATTGTCGGCAAGCCGCGCCGGAATAAAAGTCCGGCTCATCGCATCGGGATCATCAATGGTTGTTTCGATTTCTTTTCCGCTCTCGTCGCGTTTGAAATAACGAATCTCATTTGGCTGTGCAGGGTTCGGATAACCTTCATTCAACCATGGCGCCCAACGTTCCACCACCCAATCGTTGCCTTCGCCACCAGGATTGGTGCAGGAAATCACTTGCACTTTCTGGCCTTTCAAAGTCGTGCGCGCTCGCGACAGCAAATACTCGTATTGCAATTTGGTGAACTGCGTTAATTCATCGAATCCAATTAAATCAAACTCAGCAGATTGGTATTGGTACACATCGTCTTCGTGCTCCAAATGGCCAAAGCGAATGCGGCCGCCGTCGGGAAATTCCCACACGTGCTTGCTCGAGTTGTAGCAATTCGGCGCACCGTAAATTTCTTTGGATTTCAAAATCAGTGTGTCTTCCAATTGCCCGAACGTTCGGCGCAGCAATAACACGGATTGATGCTGCAAGCGCGCTTTGCCGAGCAGGAGAAAACTTTTTCCCGATCCCGCGGCGCCGCCGTAAAGAATCTCGAAGGCCCTGCTCTCAAAGGCTTGTTGTTGCGGCCCAGGCAGCGGCTTGAAAATTTTCTCGCGCGCGGTTTTGACTTGCTGCGCCAACAGTCCGGCCAATAGCAGCGGATGCTGGTGCTGCCGCAACAGTTCACGCGCTTGTTGTTCCCAATTGCTCATCGTCATTGGCTTGAATCGGTAAACTTTCCAGCGTCTCGCCATTGGCCAGCACGCGCTGGGCTTCGCCGATAATCTGATCGAGTTTTTCTTCGCTCATCTCGCGAAAGATGGCGAGCAGATCACCTTCGGCCGAATCCAGTAACACCGGCTGAATTGGCCTGCCCAGTGCATAGGCGGCAATGCGCGAGAACGCGTTCACGCGCGTCGCCGGCGTAGAATCCGCATCATCGATCATCTTGCCGTCGGCATTGAGCTTTTTGCCAATCGAATCCAACCACACTTGCAAACACGAGGCGCGAAATTTTTCGGCATCGACGACTTCCGCAAAGGCCACGCGATATTTTTCTTCTTTGGCTTTGGCAGCGCGACCGGGGCCACCCCGCCATGCGCCTTTGAGAAAGCGCCCACTCTCGTCACGATCATCCAACATGATAAGCTCTCCGATGAAATTAAATTGCTGCACTTGGTTGCGGAGATACAGCAGTTTTCACTTGAGCCAATATTTCGTTTTTTATATGCAAAGCGATACTTCGCATCAACAACGGCGGCACCGAGTTGCCGATGCGCGCCCAGCGTTCTTCAAATTTTCCATTGATCTCAAATTGATTCGGGAACGAGGCTAATCTTTTTAATTCCGCGATGCTGCAATAACGATCTTCATCCGGCATGATCAACCCCGCGCCAAACGTGGGGGAGACGCACACAGTTTTGAGAATCGTCGGCGCCGGCGCATTCCATTTGAAGCGGATCAACGTAAACCCGCTGACTTTTCCGAAGATGGCAATCGAAGCCCGTTTCTTTTCTTTGTAAGGTGCACCTGGGCGAATCAATTGCATCTTGGCGAGATTCTTTCCAACGAGCGGCATGATCTCCGACGGTGTGCAATTCTGCAAAGCTTCTTTGGCAGTGATCACATGATAGTTTCCAAGCGGATGAGAAGGGGAGAAGCCAGGATCATTTCTCACACCGATGAAGATGACCCGCTCACGCGCCTGCGGCACGCCGTAGTGCGACGCATTCAACAGCCGTGCCGAAACTTGGTAGCCACTCGCTTTCAGTTCTTTCATAATCTCCGCAAAAATTAACTTCATCTTGCCCTTGACCATGCCGGAAACATTTTCCATGACAAAGACTTTGGGCTTGAGCCCGCGTAATAAGCGCACATATTCTTTGAATAATTGATTACGGTTGTCAGTGAAAGCCCGCTTGCCGCTTGTGGAAAAACCCTGGCAATTGTGAACGGCAAAGCCATTTGCCGTATAGGAACAATCCTGCTTAACTTCCAGATTGTAAACCTTGCAACTAACCGGAACGGTTTGATGAATGCGTTTAATCGGTATCCAGACACCGTAGTTGTCAGCGTATCCAGTCGCGCCATCGGCATCATGCTTTGTCGTGGGATAATTCTTTTTCAATTCGGTTGATTCGGGGCGCCCTGGCTCCAGCAAGAGATCACCCGCCTTTAATTCTTGCGCTGGAATCCATTCGGGATAACGGAAAGTTTGCGCGTCCATTTCATCGCCTTGGCGGTATCGCTTGCGCTTGGCAAAGAGCGGATGGTTTGGCGTGCAGGTCAAATAATCGCAGCCGTATCGCGGCTCGATCATCAACAATTCCCCGGTGTAATCGCGGCTATGCACTAACTCGACTTCTTGATAGTTGCCGAGATGGGTTAGAACAAAATCTCCGGCCTGAATTTTTTCGATGGGCTTGCTCCCTTCACGCGTTGAGATCAAGGTGCTACCTGGAAAACACGGTGGAGAACCATCAAAGACATCCAGTTCGCCAGTTTTGATTTGCGCCATTTCCAAACACTGCTCGACGGAGAGTTTTGCAATGTCACCGTGGTAAATTGGAATGTCGGGGAAATTGTATCGAAAAGTTTCGACCGCGTGCTTGTCCCATTCCACGGCGAGCAGTTCACGATAGCCGGCACATGAATAACCCAATGATGAACCGCCGCAGCCGGCAAACGTTGAAATCACCGTTGGGGCGTCCGACAATTTAGGAGCAAGATGATCTTGCCATGTTTGGTTGAGTGTTTCGATATAACTCATGGTGTCAAATCACTTTTTCTTTCTTGGCTTGCGGAAATTCTTCGAGCAATTGATCCAATGCCTGCTCGAAGGGCTCGGCCTCAGCAACGGGCAATTTGATTTTGAAGGTCGCGTCCAACGTGACGCCCGCGGCAACGCTCTCATCAAATTCACGGCCTTCGATATGGCCGTTGACCACGCGTAAGTAAGCTTCAATGTCAGAGCTGTCCATCGTCACCGGAGTCGTTTTTTGATCGTGCAGCGTGTTGAGCAGTTTGGCATACGCTGTCCCGTCCCACATTTTCGCCATGTCGTACATATCAAAATCCCCGCCGGCCATCGTGAGATTGTTGTGGTCAATCGCCAGCGCACGAGCGACAGCTTCGCTTTCCGCGTCCAGCCCGAACAACACTGGCAGAAACCACTCGCCCTTCTCATCCACCAGCACGCCGCGCGGTGGTTGTTGTGGATTCTCTTGCTGGAGCAGCATCACACATTTCGAGCGGCCATTACCATACACGATGCCGCCCTTGCTGGCATTGAGATTCGGGTCAAACTTCGGCGGATCGACAAAACCGTAGCGTTTGATCGATGCCATTAAATCACCGATCGAGTGGCGCTTAGGATTCTCATCCCACAATACGACTTGATCGAGTGGAATGTACTTGAGTTGCAGTTGTTCGCCATTCAATTCCATCTTTTGTTCTCCCACAAGTATTCGCTAAGGCTCTCGGAGCGATCCCACAAGATGCCCCGCCGAAAATATTCATTCGGCGGAGGCGGAATCATCATGCCGAACGCTTCCACCCTTTTCTTCTTGAGAAAGGCCAGCGCCAAAGCGTCGGCCAAATCTGGCGAGTAGCCCAGCCGTTTTTTCATTTCATCCTTTGCTTCCAGCGCGATCTTGCCGGCGCTAGTGTATTTGAATTTTAGTGCGGTCAACTCTCCGCTCAAACGATCATAGTGTGTCCGCGAAATCCGTGTCATATCAATCTCCCCGGTTTGAAAGCGCTCGCGCAAGTGCCAATAAATTTCCGCGCGCAAATTCGCAAAATGTTCGCTGTCGCTGGCAGCTTCGCCGACATTGACCGATTGGCAGGGATGATTCTGTTCGCGCAATCGATCATAAACACCACTGCCGACGCCGATGATGTCCACGTTCACGGATACGCCCGTGGCTTTCGCTCTGCCCGCTGTGAGCATCGTATCGTGGCCAGCCCACACCTCAATCGACAGCACACAGGGGCCGTGACGGATGATCAAGGCGCTATCATCGGAACCGAAGCGGGCGACATCGAGGCCCGCGACGGGATCGTCAGTCGGTTGCAATTCTCGTTCACGCGCTGCTTCAATCCACGCCAGCGAGATGAGCGCGTCATCGCTTTGCTCCGGAAATTCACCGAGCACACGGGCTTGATAGACCGGCGAATATTCGCCCCACTGCCGTTTGCGAGCTGCAATCCACTCTGCCGAGACTCGGTGCGCCGCGATGGCTTCGTCAAGCCGAATGTGGCGCGTCCACCAATCTTCCAAACCCCGCGCCCGGCGATGGATTTCATAAAAGCGCCCACTGCGATTGCCGGGCGTGGAGATGGCCAGCGCATAGCAATCGCCGAAGGCAAACGCCCCTTCGATGGCATCCCAAATTGCTTCCGGAATAGCTTTGGCTTCGTCGAGAATATAGAGCAGCTTAGTGGCGTGTGCGCCTTCAATGAGATCAGCCTTGTCGCTGGCCACCGCGAACGCTTCGCCGCCGTCGGCTTTGATAGAGAGCGCCAGCAACTCCGGCTTTTTGCCGACAAGCGGCCAGCGGGCTTGACGATACCATTTGTGAATCTCCGGCCAGGTGAAGCGCGCCAATTGCCGCCACGCGCTGGCGGTGGTGATGACTTTGAAATCAAGCCCGAAGTTAACCACAGCCCAAAGCACGAGCCACGCCGCGACACTCGTTTTTCCGCCGCCATGCGGTGAACGCACCGCAACGCGCCGATATTTGAGCACGGCATCCAGAATCTCGGCTTGGTACGGCGTTGGTTGCGCTTGCAAGACATCGCGCACAAAGATACTCGGCCGGATTTTCCACAACCGCCGGCGTTTTTCCATCAGCGCCAGTGCTAAGATTTCCCGCTGTGAGCGTGAGGAAAAGCCCGGGGTTGTGGGTGTTGGGTCAATTATCATCGTTTATTCTGTATCATGCGCCTTGGCTCGAACCAGTAAGCGTGGCTTGGTCCTCGCCATGGGCATTTTCGCAAAATACTACGAGTATTTACAAAATGCCTGCGCCTTTTTTCTCAGCTAACCTTTTATTTTTTAGAAGCCGTTCTGGGTAAATGGGCATTTCGGGCATTTTAGCAAGCTTTTCTGGTCGAGTCAAGTTGACCACTCTCTCGCATAATACAGTTCGTAAGCTAAAAAAAGGAATCTGTAAATCGTACTTGCCCGAGAAGTTTCCATAAATACCCATTATGCCTAAATACTGTGATGATCATCATAAAAACAAAGATTTAAGAGAACTTTAATCTGTAGGTATCGAAAAAATGCCCGTATTAATTGCTAAAATACCCAACCGTGAATCAAGTCTCGGGTTTGGACTTTTGGATGATAATTTTTCGAGTATTTTCATCACGCCAAATCTTGATTTTTTGCCCTTCCAAACTCGGTAGAATCTCCCGAATTCTTTTCCACAGCCAATTGACACTCTTGGGAAATAGTTTATCGTGCGCGGTGTTGATCTGTAAAGCCTCGGCTTGCACATTCAATTTCTCAAGTAGTTCGGCCGGTGTGCCTTCCCAATCGCCCGTTTGTTGCGTCATGAAGGCCAGCAGCGTTTGAGCCAGTAAGCTGGAATCAAGAACCGCGCGATTTTGCACCCCTACATTACCGCTCCAATCCTCCAAGAACTGTTCTACGCCCCAGCCTTTGGCTTCATACACTGCCGCCGCCCACTCACCCCAATCCGCAAGCCGTGGGAGTGTAGGAAGCTTGATGATCTCCCGGTGCTTTGCGGCTAATGAAAGTAAGCTAAAGATCGACCCCAACCAGCGTGCCCGTTCAAGTTCAAAATACTGCCAAAATTTTTTTTCGGGAATTCTCTTGTCATCATGGATTCGCTCAACATCGATGCACAAACAACGATCCAGTAAATCCGGCCGATCCGTTGGCGTGTTGATGCCGTTGATCAAAACTAACCGGCGTAATTCATAGATGACATCATCGTCGTCGGTATAAAGCCTTCTCTTGCTATCTCCCTCTCCGGTGACCAGCCGACAAACAAAATCGACCGCCCAATCCGGAAAATAGGTGGCGTTGTCGATGAAGACGACCGCACAATGAAAGGCTTTTTGCAAGGCGTCACGCGGGTCAAGTCGAATACTTTCCGGTGAAGTGGGATCGATAAGCCGCTTCACCACCCGATCCGTTGTCGATTTGGCGGCGCCCTGAGGGCCAGTCAAAAGTAAAATTGGACGCGGGATGTCTGCAAGATGAGCCACCACGAGATAAGAAGTAAACAGTCGCCGGTCACGGTCCGACTTGAAAGGCAGCATCGCCACTAAGCTTTCAATATCGCCTCCCATCTCCGGATTGGGCAGGGGCTTCAAGTTTGAGAATTGCCGGAAGAAAACCGGTGCATCTTCAACCAAGCGCCAGCCGTTCTTATCGATACAAACCACTCGCTTCGGCCCGAGCTCCACATAGAGTGCATCGTTATAACAGGCGGAGCGCACGTGAAGTTCATGAATTTCGTTTTTGTTTTGCGCCATAGCCGCCAAGGTGCCGGTCGCTTGCATCAATGCGTCACCGCTCGCAGTGCGCTTTTCCTTTTCCCACAGCAAACGCCGCAAGATTCCATAGCAGCGGCTTGTCAATGGCGATGGTTTTCCATCCCAAAGAAGATGCGGCTGGCCGAATTGATCGAGGAAAAGCAATGGATTATTTTCCAAAACATAATCGCACAAGCGATCAGCGATGGAAGGTTTTCTGCTTTCCACCTTTTCTGCATTTGGTTTCTCTTGCTTTTCACGCCAGTCGGGTTCCAACAAGTCTCGCAGTGCGTGCCAGTCCTTTCCGGCACAACCGTTGTGATGGCAGCCCGCGCCGATGGCGCCATTTCCGAACTGCACAATAAATGCAGATCGATTGGTGTGATCTGTATTCCAAGGACACGTATCGAGAACCCACTTCTCACCGCCATTCCACGGTATGGGGCCAGTGGCTTTCAGATTATGAGCAACAACCCACTGACCAACATCAAACAACTTGCCGTTACGCTTCTCCGAAAATTCATGATTCTTCTTAGCTACTGGCAGGCGTGCCGCCAGCTTTTCCAAGAAATCTTTGGGCACCGGAACCAACTCCGGCGGCACCTCCAGCAGCCGCGCCATGCGGTGCGGCCGCTCTGGCGTGTGATCGCCTTTGCAAGCCATTGTTCCATACAGTTTCCAAATGCGGGCCGGATTGAAAACTTTCTGATCGATCATCACTTCGGAATCATCATACAAAAAGGCAAGCACCTCGAGACATTTCTGGATTAAGCCGTTGTCGCGCGCTGGTAAATCAACTCGATAAAGCAGGTGACCACCATTGCCTGAATCACCCCAAATAGGTTGTGGCCAGCCAGCGTTCGTCAGCATTTCACTTATTTCTTTGGCCCTTGCAAGGGCTTTTTCATGTTCTTCAGCGCTTGAGGAAATCTCGCTTGGCCGCACCGGATCAACGTCGATCATGAGCCAGCGCCGCGCGGTGATGTCTGCATCTGAGGTCGTCGGCTCTTTGCAAATGGGCCGGATTCGATTTGCCGCTCGAGAAAGCAGGGCCGGATTCACCTCGTTCGGAATAATATAAATTCCCTTCGCGCGCTTAATATTTTTTATTACGCTGTCCGCCAGCTTATCCGGATCATCGAAATAGCCGCTAAGCGTAGCCGGCCTTCCGTGCAACTGCATTGCCGCTTCAAGCGCGCGAACTTCGGTCACTTGCCCTGGTTTGATGATTAGTTTTAAAAAGTGCTCCATTTCGGATTTTTGAAAAGCCCAGGCTTGACTTTTGGTCGAAAGAATGTTATCTTGAATCATATACTCTATTGTTGTTTTTAAGCCCGCTCGGCAAAGCGGGTTTTTTATTTTGAACACTCAGTTGAAATTTGTCTTTCGCAATGGATTTCACCCAATACGCCCAAGATGCGTTTAAGCAACTCGGGCGAAACAACCCGCTTGCCCATTTCGATTTCACAAATAATAGTTTGGGGCACCCCGACTTTTGCAGCAACTTGGTACTGTTTTAAACCTGCTTTGATTCGGGCAATTCGAATTTCAACACCAACCATTACTTAATCTCCATAATTTAAATTTAAACCCATTTCTATAGTTATATGGTGAATTATCACCGAGATTAAGCAATATTCGTAAAAAGAAATTACTCAGAATCAGTAATGACTAAATAAACAGGATGATAAGGTGTGATAAAAAAAGTTGAAAATTTTGAAAGGATGTCGGTGAAAAATCACCAAGCAGGCGAAAACCCCAGTGAAAAATCACACTATGGAATCATCAGAATAATCAAAAGTACTCTCTTCTGGAGTACTATCGTACAATTTAAACTTAGTTACATAGCCGCTTCTCTTACTAAAAGGTTTAAACGGGTCATCTTGAATACCCATGAATTTTTTAAGACGTTTTCGGGTTTCACTCACATCTTTTTTCAGATTCACCTTTTCTTTTTCTGCTACAACTCTTTCAGTACTCTTCGTTCGCTTATTTTAAAAACGTTTTTTTTAAATTAACGAAATAATCGC
>CAYUVM010000123.1:0-9911 GCA_964447935.1 uncultured Cytophagia bacterium
TTCCCCGTACTCGTTGGCGCAAACCGCAATGAGATATCACGAAATGCATTCGGCGCTAACGTTCCTGTCGCGCCGCCGCTGACGATGCTAAATTGATTCGCATTCGCGCCCGCGAGGCTCGTGGTGTTGATCGACAAATCCGCCGTGCCGGTGTTGGTCAATCTCACGGTCAAATCTGAATTGGCATTAACCATCACATTTCCGTACTTCAAGCTATCGGTGGAAAATGTGACGAATGAAGTAATTCCGTTTCCTGTCAATGCCACCGTGTCCGGCGTGCTCGCGGCGTTGCTGCTCAAAACAAAATAGGCGAGTTTATTGCCCGTGCTCGTCGGTGTAAATCTCAATGCGATATCGCGAAACGCATTCGGCGCCAGCGTTCCTGTCGCGCCTCCGCTGACGATGCTGAATTGATTCGCATTTGCGCCCACGAGACTCGTGGTGTTGATCGACAAGTCCGCCGTGCCGGTGTTGGTGAGGCGAACGGTCAAATCAAGATTCGCATTCACTACCACATTGCCGTACTTCAAGCTATCGGTGGAAAATGTGACGAATGAAGTAATTCCAGTTCCAGTTAATGCCACCGTATCCGGCGTGCTGGTGGCGTTGCTGTTCAAAACAAAGTAAGCGAGTTTATTCCCCGTACTTGTTGGCGCAAATCGCAATGAGATATCACGAAATGCATTCGGCGCCAGTGTCCCTGCCGCGCCACCGCTAACGATACTAAATTGATTCGCATTCGCGCCCGCAAGACTCGTGGTGTTGATCGACAAGTCCGCCGTGCCGGTGTTGGTGAGCCGCACCGTCAAATCGGAATTCGCACTCACCACCACGTTGCCGTATTTCAAACTGTCGGTAGAAAATGTGACGAATGAAGTAATTCCAGTTCCAGTTAATGCCACCGTATCCGGCGTGCTGGTGGCGTTGCTGTTCAAAACAAAGTAAGCGAGTTTATTCCCCGTACTTGTTGGCGCAAATCGCAATGAGATATCACGAAATGCATTCGGCGCCAGTGTTCCTGTCGCCCCGCCGCTGACGATGCTAAATTGATTCGCATTCGCGCCCGCGAGACCCGTGGTGTTGATCAACAAGTCTGCCGTGCCGGTGTTGGTCAATCTCACGGTCAAATCCGCGTTGGCATTCACCACCACATTGCCGTACTTCAAACTGTCATTAGAGAATGAAACCAGCGGCGTTGTTCCAGTTCCTGTCAATGCTACCGTATCCGGTGTGCTCGCGGCGTTGCTTGTCAAAACAAAATAGGCGAGTTTGTTTCCTGTGCTGGTTGGCGCAAACCGCAACGTGATATCACGAAACGCATTTGGCGCCAGCGTTCCTGTTCCGCCGCCGGCAACGATGCTGAATTGATTCGCGTTCGTCCCTGCCAAACCGCTGCTGCTGATCGACAAACTGGCCGTGCCGGTGTTCGTCAAGCGCACCGTGAGATCGGTAATCGCATTCACGACAATTTTTCCGTACTTCAAACTATCGGTGGAAAATGAAACGAGCGGGGTAATTCCAGTGCCCGTCAATGCCACGGTATCCGGCGTGCTGGCGGCGTTACTGTTTAAAATAAAATAGGCGACTTTGCTCCCCACATTCGCCGGGGCAAAACGTAAAGTGATGTCGCGAAACGCGTTGGGCCGGAGCGTTCCCGCGCTGCCGCCGGCGACCACACTGAATTGGTTCGCATTCGCGCCGGCAAGGGCCGTGCTGCTGATCGACAAATCAGCGGTGCCGGTGTTGGTGAGGCGAACGGCCAAATCGGAAATCGCATTTACTAAAACATTGCCATATTGCAAATCCGCGGGAGAAAAAGAAACGAGCGGTGCGATGCCGGTTCCCGTCAGGGCCACGGTGTCCGGTGTGCTGGCGGCATTGCTGGCCAGCACAAAATAGCCGGTTTTATTTCCCGCACTCGTCGGTGAAAAGCGTAATGTGACATCCAGAAACGCCCCGGGCGTTAGTGTTCCCGCGCTGCCGATATTCACAATACTGAATTGATTTGCATTCGGACCGACGAGGCTGGCATTGCTGATCGACAAATCCGCCGTGCCGGTGTTGGTGAGGCGCACGGTCAGATCGGCATCGGTATTCACCAAAACGTTGCCATATTGCAAATTAGGGTTGGAAAACGACACCAGCGGTTCAACACCGATACCGGCCAACGCCACGGTGTCCGGCGTGCTCGCGGCATTGCTGGTGAGAACAAAAAACGCATTTTTATTGCCGGTACTGGCCGGCGAAAACCGCAGTGTGAGATCGCGAAAAATACCCGGACGCAGCGTTCCCGCGCCGCCGCCGTTGACAATGCTGAATTGATTCGCATTCGCGCCCGCAAGGCTCGTAGTGTTGATCGACAAATCCGCCGTGCCGGTGTTGGTGAGTCGCACGGTCAAATCGGAATTGCTATTCACCAACACGTTGCCGTATTGCAAGCTGGTGGTGGAAAAAACCACTAGCGGCTGCGTGCCGGTTCCAACCAGAGTGACCGTATCCGGCGAGCTATCAGCGTTGCTTTGCAAAATAAAATACGCGGTTTTCGCGCCGGTGCTGGACGGTGAAAATCGCAACCCGATGCTCTGCGTCACATTGGGCGCCAGCGTTCCCGTGCCGCCGCTGATGATGCTAAATTGATTCGCATTGGATCCGCCGAGCGTTGCACTATTGATTGAGAGATCGGCAAAGCCGGAGTTGCGGAGCGTAACGGTTAAATCGGCATTGGTATTGATCAGAACGTTGCCGTATTTCAAACTATCGCTGGAAAACGAAACTTCCGGGGGTGCCGTTGATTTGGCGCTGCGAAAAACGCCGGCGGCGCCGGTTCCGGCAAAGGCAAAGCCATTGACATCAATTGCGAGCGCCGACACGACATTGGTGGTCAGTCCGCTGTTAATCGCCGACCATTTGGCCCCACTATCCAGCGTGCGATACGCGCCATTGAGCGCCGTGCCGGCGAAAACATGGCCGGCGGCATTCGTTGCCAGCGCGTTGCTCACTGAAGCCGGCAGACCGGAATTAGCCAGCGCCCAATTCGTGCTACCATCTGGTAAGCGATAAACCGTCGCGTTGGCCAACGCCGCGTAAACATCGTTGTTGGTGTCAACGGCGAGCGCCAAGGTTGGCGTTCGTATCGGCAGGCCGGTATTCACCGCCGTCCAATTATTGCCGTTATCATTGGAATAGAAAATACCATTTGCAGTCCCCGCAAAAAGATCGCCGCTCGCGTTGAGCGTCAGCGCGCGAATCGTCGTGTTCGTGATGCCGTTGTTAACATCCTGCCAGTTATCGCCGTTGTCGGTCGAGCGCGCGAGGCCGTCACTAGCGCCGCCGGCAAAAATATGGCCGCTGGCGTTGACAGCTAATGAGAGAATATTTGACTCCGCTAAACCGAGGTTGATGCGCGTCCAGGTGGTGCCGTCATTCGACGAGCGATACATGCCGTCATTGCCGGTGCCTGCAAAAATATCGCCGGTGGTGGGGCTGACGGCGAGGGCATGAATGGATTGCACCGCGTCATTCGGCAAACCCGTGCTGGTCAGCGTCCAACTCGCGCCGAAATCTTTGGAACGAAACACGCGGCCCGCCAGCGTTCCCGCAAAAATAAAGCTGGTGGATTTCAGCGCGACGGCCGAAACTTTTGCCGTGAGCATACCGTTATTAATTTCCGTCCAACTAAAACTCGCGCCGGTCACGGAACGGAACATGCCGCCGGTTGTGCCGGCGAAAACCTCTCCGCTGCTATTGCCGGCGAAGGCCTGCACGGTCATAATGCTGAGGCCGATGTTCGCATCTACCCAATTATTGCCGTTATCGGTCGAGCGAAAAACGCCGGCGCCCTCGGTTCCCGCAAAAATATTTCCATTGGAATGGGCGTAAACCGTTGGAATAAAAAAATTCGTTAATCCGCTGTTGATGGGCGTCCATGCGGCAGTGGTGCTGAGAAGCCGATAAACGCCGTTATTGGTGCCGGCGAAAACATTGCCTAAACTGTTGATCGCCAGCGAGCGGATCGCCGGCACCGGCGGCGATAAGCCGGGATTAAAAACGCGCCACGTGCCGCCGTTATTTGAAGTGAGAAAAAAACCCGTAGTCGTGCCGGCAAAAATATCGCCGGTGTTGGTGTTGATAACGAGGGCTTGAATGAATAAATTGGTCACGCCGGAGTTGACCGCCACCCAGGTTTTCGCGTTGTCCGTCGAGCGAAAGACGCCGCCTTCGGTTCCGGCAAAAATATCGCCGGCCGTGTTAATTGCCAGCGCGCGCACACGGGTGTTGGTCAAATTGGTGTTGGCTGCGGTCCAACTGGCGCCATTGTCAGTGGAAAGGAAAATACCGCCGAACGTTCCGGCGAAGAGATCGCCGGCAGCGTTACGGATCAAAGCGTTGACTGTGCCGTTTGTCAAACCGGTGTTCACCGCGGTCCAATTCGCGCCGTTGTCGGTGGAGCGATAGATGCCGCTCTCATCATGGCCGGCAAAAATTTCACCGGAGGGTTTAACCAATACCGAACGCACATCCCCGCCAATCGGACCGGCGGTTTGTTGCCAAAAATTCTGCGCCAACGCGGAGGCCTGCGCCAATACCAGAAAGCTTATACAAAGGAGGGCGAGCTTCCGGCTCAGATGTCCACCAGCAAAGTAACGCATCACAAAATGTCTCATTGGTGCGACAGTGTTCCAAATTGATTTAACGAAATTGTAAGCAGCCATTACAGGGTCGGGGAATCGCGGGCGGCGGCCTGAGGTAACTTCAATCATAGCCGCACGGAATCCCTGCCGTACTGGAACCGGAATTCACGGTTAAGCTATGTTGGACAAAATTTATGCCACTGGTTGAAGAAGAAAACTCGAGAAATAAAAGCTGAGGGAATAAAGCATTACAAAATTTAGGTGGCATGAGTATAAAACTTGGGTTATCGATAAAACAAAGCTTCCGTGGGAGAGCTGCAAGGGGAAATTTGATCAAACCAAAGAACTCACCTTAACTTTTGGTAGGCTTCATCGGTGGCTGCTCACGTTTTTGGTTCTTGCATCGATGCGTGAGTCTACGGGGTGCGCTCGAGGACTCGTCGTGCCAGCGGTTGAAGGAGTTGTGGCGACAGGTAGATCGGAAACTGGGAAAGCGCGAAATACAACCACGTGAGATCGGGCAAGGCCCCGCCGCTCACGGCAAGCATCAACCCCATGTTGCGCTGCGAGGCCAAGAGTCCGAGCGCGAGAGCACGCTCGCGGCCGGCGGACAGAAACAGGAAAGCCGTGAGAAAAAGAATAGCGAAGAACACCACAAAGGCAAGCGCGGCGAGCGCAATGGTATGCATTGGAGACGCTAGAAAACGAGCGCCGACGCTTCCCATGACGGCTGCCACGAAAACAAAGAGAATGAGAATATTGAGGCCATTGATGCTTTCCTTCTGCCGTTCGATGGCCGCCACACCAAGAACCCGACGCACGATCAGGCCGGTCAAACCGGCGCCCGCGAGAATGGCGAACAGCTTAACCGCCAGCGCCAGCGGTGCAATCGCGAGATTCGGTCCGACGAACACGAGCGCAAACACAGGCGCCGTAAATGGGATGAGCGTCGTGCTGGTGATGAGCGTGACCAGCGCCAGCGTGGCATCCAATCCCATGAGCGCTGCCAACGCGGGGGCTGCCATCATCGGCGAGGCAATGGCCTGCAACATCAGCGCAAGGAACAAGTCGGGTGCCTGCTGGTCAAGGCCAGCCGCGAGACAGTTCACGCCGAACAAGGCCGGAACTGCAAAGGAGGTCCACGCCGTTGCCGCCAGCACGAGTGCCGGGCGACGCACATAGGCCTTGAACGCGGTGACGTCCACTCGAAGGAATGCGATACATAACAGCAAGAAGACGGCTTCGGTGACATACGGCTTAAGTATGGCGCCAAGCGCCGGGAGAGCGATCCCAATGAGAACAAGCGCGGCAACCGCCCGTGTGCCTTGCCGGCCAAGCCACGCAAGCATCGTCACTGGTGCGTCAACGATGCGCATGCCAGACATACACCCACGTTTGCCGGCCTGATGCGAGCATGGCGGTAATGCGCTGATATGAGAAGGCGGCCTCGTACTCATCGACGCTGGCGAGTTCAGCGTCAGTGATCTCGAACACCATGCCGGGTACGCGGCTGTCTTTGTTCCCGTTGAACTTTACGTTGGCGTGGTGGGTCTTCCCGAGTGCAGCCGCGACCTGCGGATCTTCGATCTTCACTAACGATGGCTCAAACCCAACAAGCTCGTCGCGCTGCCCATTGAGCCGTCTGCCAAACGTCGATAGCTGCACATTTTCTTGTTGCAGCGTGCCGTATGAAAAAAGAAGTGGCATCGTGTCTGTAATTTGGAATGGTTGAACAGTAAGAGGAACCATAGCTAACCGAGCGCCGCGAAGCAAGCGGCCGCTGTCTGCACCACACAAAGAGAGCCGAGTGTTTATCAAATAACGGCGGCTATCGAAGGTTCTTATTCGTGCCAGCCTAACACCTGGCTGTGCGGTTGCGGGGCATAGATGAAACTTGATCGAAGGACGGACTTGAAGCTACCATTTCATGAAACTCGTGTTCTGTCTCGCAATCTGCATCAGCCGATGTTAGAAATAATACCCGCCATTCTTCACGAATTGTTTGTCTAAATTAAAAATAAATTTTGTTTATTCCGCGAACTTTCTTTTTTGATTCTTTACTTTCAAGTCACGCACCAAACTTTACAAATTTATGGCGCGATAAAGAGTTTACTTAATTCTACTATTCCTTTTCCTAATGCAGCGATAACACCGAACAATCCACCTAACAGGGTGAATGGCTGGAATTTGTTAGAATAATCATTAGGATCTTGTTCAGTAATAAGTTCAAGCAGATGTAGGCTTGTGTGTACTACGATTTTTGCCAAACTGAGAAACATCAATGCTGCGAGGAAAATAAGTGTTGGAATAAATGCGGTTGATGGAACGAGCGCTGACACCCAGTCAGTCCCAATACCAGTAATTCTGGCCTGCCCCTTTACCATCTTTAATGAAAATGGATAGTACTTCATTTGTTCATTTTCTGTTACTATTAGAAAAGGTTTAAACTTCTCTTTAATCGATTCAGAAAACTGAGGACCCCAAAGTACTGTTTGCCAATTTTGATAATAACTGACGAGTGAAACAGATAATGGATGCTCTTTAACGTATAACTCAGTTCCTACAAATACATTTGCTTTATCGCTATATCCATCATTAGACAAAATAGTTTGAGTGGAATCAGTTAACGTATTGTATTTCAGATTACTATAAGAGTACGCCGTTTTTATCTTGCTTTCAAATGGATTCTTATCTAAAAGACTTCTCAATACATTGCCAGAATACATCATTGAAAGCCAGCAGATGGAAGCAAAAAGATATGCAATTAGAATGTTAAGCAAAATATAAACAAGACTCTTTGTCAAACGACCACTCTGTACAATTTTTAATACTTTTAGAGTTAACAATACTGAAAATAGGTCAAATAGAAAATTCACTATATATACGTTAAACCACGGTAAGTAAAAAAAAGTGCGCGTAAATTGATAGCCAGATAGGGATTTTGCTAAGTAATATGCAATTGTAGTTAAAATCCAGTTTATAACTAAAAACAGCAAGGCACTTTGCCACCAAGGTAAACTCCGTGCCCACAAAAGCCATCTGAATGAAAGTATGGTATTAGCAAGTCGTTCAGGTAGTGTCTTAAATTTGGATTCAAATAACTGAATCCACCATGCTGTAAATCTTTGATGGAGGAGAACTTTATTGCGGTGAAGCAATAATTTATCGGTTAATGCACCAAGGGTTGCAAAAAAGCCGCAAATAATAACTATGGTTGTCCACGTAATCACATTTAGTTTCCTGTCATTCTACACTTATTCAGCGATAACACCCGCGTCGCGCCATGTTTCTGCATATATCCATTTGTTTATCAATGGACAAATTTTTTCGGAGAAGCTTTATGATAACATACGTTTCAAAAATGTGTACTATCATAAAGTTTTTCCCATCGTATTCCGACCGGAATATTTCTGATAATACCAAATTTTGAGCTTGTTTCATGGCCGACGCCAGGATGTAATCGGTTAATCCCAACTCAAGAACCTTATTTTATCAAAACGCCGAACCTTTGTCAAGTAAAATCTTTGCGGGGTCGTAAAAAACAAAAAGGGTTTTGGTGAATTCACCAAAACCCTTTTCAAATTCAACGGCCTGTTTTCAGTATTCAGTTACCAGTATTCAGTAATCAGAGAAACAACACATACTGACCACTGAAAACTGAATACTGATCACTGACGCTACTTCACCAACATGAGTTTCTTCGTCGCCGCAAATTTCTCGGCGCCGGATTCAGCGAGAATGCGATACACGTACACACCGCTGGAAACTTCTTTGCCGACTTCATCGCGGCCGTTCCAGGTGGCCATGTAATAATCAGCGGACTGGAATTGGCGATTGACGAGGATCCGCACTTTTTGGCCGAGCATGTTGTACACTTCCACTGTCACCGTTGCGGGCTTCGGCAGCGCGTAACGAATCGCCGTGAGTGCCTGCGCCTGTTGCGTCGCAAACGGGTTGGGGAAATTCTGCGCCAACTCGAACGCGCTTGGCACCAGCGCAAGGCCGCCGGTGCGTTTTTTCAGTGCTTCGGGTTTGCCCACGAGAAGCTGCAGCGATTTCTCAATACCATTCGCCGTCGTGACGACACGATACGAGGGATTGCTTTTCAGATTACGCGCCATGCCATACGCCGCATCAACGAGATACGCTTCGTAGCCGCTCGGCAGATTCGCGAGATTTTTAAATTCCAAAATCACTTCGTCAAAAGTGGAATTTGATTTCACCTGCAACGGCCATTCATAAACGTCCTGATCGGTCGGGCGAAAATCCGCGGTGTATTGCATCGCCTGTTGCGACCAACCCAAATTCGGCACGCTCACCGCAACATATTCGCCGATCACCGGCGGCTCGAGGAGATCGAAATCATCATACTCCATTGCCGCCGCGTTGCGGGCGCCAACATAGTTGATGGTGTCCAACGCCGTGCCGGCTTTGGCCGCGATTTGAATCGTCCATTCATTCTTCGCCGCTGTAGCCAACATGGAATTTTTGCCGACGCGCGGGGTTGTGGCCAGCGGACAAATCAACAAATTTATTTTTTCGTTCGCGCGCCGCGGCTCGACGTAAATCGCATAGCCTTTCCACGGCTCCATCGCATTGTCGATATTCCAGCCGCGTTCGTATGAACGCAGCGAGGCGCCCAGCGTCGAGTCCTGCGGAATTTTCGAGTTCACCAGCGTCAAAGACTCGCGGCTGACCGGAAAGTTGAAAGGGTTGCCGATCAAATTCCAGCCTTTTTTCAATTCAATGACGAATGGTTTACCGGTTGAAACCGTTTTGCCCACGCCGCTATCGATGATCTTGTTGGCGTCGGCCACGAGCATGAAAAACGCGCGGCCCGGGAAGAAGGGTGAAATGGCCGGCGCGGCGCTGCTGTATTCTACCCACCCGTTCGGCGTTATTTCCGGACGATATTCAAAAAATTTCCATTTCTTCGGATCATACTTGCCGAGATCGTCTTCCAACACGTCTTTCGGCGCATTTTTATCCAGCTCGAACGGCACCGAAAAAAGCACGTAGTTGGTTTGCGCGCTGCCGGAAGGTAGCGCCACCGGATTGCCGTCTTTGTCGATGCGAACTTCGCCATCAGCGCCCGTGCGGACGCGCACGGCTTGCCAATGATACCCCTCGTCATCACCGCAAACCCCATGTGTTTGAGTGCCGGACGGCCCGACGCCATACGGAGTGTTCAATGAGTCTATCGCAAAAACCTGAAATTCGAGACCGCGCGTGGTCACACCATCCGCGGGGATATCCACGGCACACAACTCGCGCGAATAG
>CAYUVM010000124.1:0-9910 GCA_964447935.1 uncultured Cytophagia bacterium
TTGACATTGGAAAACGCCGAATACACCGGCTCCGGAAACGCAATGTCCTGCGTTTTGCCGCTGCGAAAATCATGCACACGGAGTTTCAGTAAACCGTTTTCGCGCTCGCTGAAAACGATGTGATCTTTGAACAGCGTCATGCCTTCGAGCGTGATATTGGCGCGGTGCGGCCGCAGCTCTTTCCAGTTCGCGGGGCCGGGGTCGGCGTCCGGCGCGGTCACCAGCCGGTAGTTCTTTGCATTTTTGTTGCTGCGAATATAAAACAGATTGTCGCGATGATCGACGTAATACTCGTGGTCAAACTCGCGCGCCGCGAGAATTTTGAACGCGCCATTCGGCTGATCGCTGCGCAAATACCGCATCTCGCTGGTCTCCGCGCTGGAGGCGCCAAGAAAAATAAATTGCCGGTCGCTGGAACGAAACGTGTAGATGCTGTACAACTCGTCTTTTTCTTCGTACAACAATTCATCGTTCTTGTTGCCTAACATGTGGCGATAGAAACGATACGCGCGTTTGGCATGATCTTCTTTAATGTAAAAAAGCGTTTTGTTGTCGGCCGCCCACGCCGCGGAATTGACCTGGCCGATGCTATCGGGAAGGATTTGGCCGGTGCGCAAATTTTTAAATTGCAGTTTGTACTGGCGAAACCCCGTCGTGTCCAGCGAAAACGCCAGCAGATTGCCGTCGTTGCTCACTTGATACAAGCCAAGCCCGAGAAATTTGTGGTCTTTTGCCAGCTCGTTTAAATCCAGCACGATTTGCTCGGCAGCGTCCATGCTGCCCGGTTTGCGGCAATAAATCGAATATTGCTTGCCCTCTTCGGTGCGCGTGTAATACCAATACTCGCCGAGCTTGTACGGCACGCTCAAATCGGTTTGTTTGATGCGGCCCAAAATTTCGTTGTAAATTTTATCCTGCAAGCCGACGAACGGTTTGGACAGCGTCTCGGTGTATTTGTTCTCGGCTTCGAGATAGGAGATCACTTCCGGATTGGTTTTCTCGCGCAGCCAGAAATAATTATCCACCAACGTTTCGCCGTGCAGCGTCGTAGTGTGCGGATTGATTTTGGCAATGGGCGGTTTGAGAGAATTTGTGCTCATTTGGCCGAAGACGAGGACCGGCAAAATGAGCAACAAATAAATCAATATGAGATTGCGTTTCATGAGGTTGCTCTTTCAGGGAAAATGTTAAAAAGCGTTTCCAACGGATGAAAGCGGCCAACGGATTTTAATTTTTCCGTTGGGGAATTACAGATGAACTTTATTATTACAACGAGCTCGGCACGCCTTTGAGATGCTTATCCACAAAATCCAAAATCGCTTTATAGCCTTTGATCTGATTTTCCTTCTTCACAAAGCCGTGGCCTTCGTCCGGGAAAACGACGTACTCCACCGGCACGCCGTTTTTCTTGACGGCTTCAACGATTTCATCGGATTCGACTTTGAGCACGCGCGGATCATTCGCGCCCTGCAAAACGATCAGCGGCTTTTTGATTTTGTCAGGATGATACAGCGGCGAAATCCGGCGCAGATATTCTTCGTCCGTCGCCGGATTGCCCATTTCTTTGTACAGTGCCTCGCGAAACGCTTCCCACCAGGGCGGAATGCTCTTCAACGTCCGCACCCAATTCGCCACGCCGAAAATATCGACGCCGACCGCAAATTCATCCGGGCGAAACGCCAAGCCGGCGAGCACCATGTAGCCGCCGTAACTGCCGCCGATGATGCCGATTTTGTTCGGATCAACATAGCCGGTGGCGGCCAGAAATTTTTTGGCTTCGACGCAATCCGCCAGATCTTCTTCGCCGTGTTTCAAATCGTCCATTTTGAAAAACGTCTTGCCGTATCCCGAGCTGCCGCGATTGTTCACGGCGATGACGACATAGCCGTGATTGACGAGATATTGAATCAGCGCAGAGTAACCGACGCCGGATTGCCCGCCCGGCCCGCCGTGCACCCAAACCAATGCCGGCGCTTTTTCTCCCGGCTTGATATGCTGCGGCTTGTAATAAATCGACGGAATTTCGACCCCATCGAACGATTTGTAGCGCACGACTTTGGCGTCGACCAAATCATTTTGATCGATCTCCGGATTCATGGTGTTGGAAAGCTGCGTGTATTTCTTCGACGCCAGGTCGTACACGAACAGATTATTCGGCGAGCGCGAGCCGTTGAGATAAAACGTCATCAACTTCTCGCTGCGGGAAATATTGACCGAGGTGATCTCGCCGTTCGGCAGTTTGGGCAGCGCAATCGGTTTGTTGGTTGCCGTGTCGTAAATCTTAATTTCAGTTTTCGCGTCGTTGTTAATGCCGACGACGCGATACTTGCCGGTGCGCGAAAAATAGCCGTACTGAATATCCCAATTCGTCGCTTCGACCTTCTCGGCCTTGCCGGTGGCGATTTCATAGCGCTTCAGAAACATGAATTCGCCGTTCTCATCGGTCAGAAAGTAAAGGCTTTTAGAATCGGGGCTGAAGCTCGACGGCGCATATTGCACGTCGCCTTGATGCGGCGAGAGATGTTTCAACTCGTTGGATTCGCGATCATACAAATACAGATCGGAATTGTTGGTGGTGATGCTTTTGGAAAATGCAAAATAGCGCTTGTCGCGGGAAATGCCGCCAAAGTTCAGGCCTTTGTCATTCTGGTAAATCAGCGTCGGCGTGAACGTCGCAATATCCATTTCGTAAACGTCCATGAAGCGTTTGTCGCGCTGATTGAAGCCGTAGAAAAAGCTCTGGTCGTCAAAGCTCCAGCCGTAGAATTGCGCTTTCGCAGTGTCGACCGGCGTGAGGTCGCGCACCGTGCCGTCTTCGCTGCGCAGATAAATGTGATTGATCTCGTTGCCGCCTTTGTCGCTCGAATACAGGATCCGTTTGTCGTGCGGGAAAAATGAAATGGCAAAAACGGCATTGTCTTTGGAGTCGGTCAATGGCGTCGCCTCGCCGCCGGTAACGGGAACCGTGTACGCGTTGAAGATACCGGTTTTGTTGCTCGAGAACAAAATGGTTTTCTCGTCGTGCGACAGCGAGCTGCCGGCGATTGAGGTGGTGTTCATGAACTGCTCGATGGTGTACTGCTTGACGTGGCGGTATTCGTTTTTCTGAAAACCGCCGAACGCGAGCATGCCGAGCAGCGCGCCAAGTAAAACATAGTGCTTCCGCATAACGTCTCCTTAAATAAATTGAGATAAAAATATGGATTTTAAACGATGCAAATGCGTTTCAAGTTGTCGGGGCGCGGTGGGAAATTCAAGCTGAATTCTTCTTTGGCAAAAGGGTGTTTTGGATGTACGTGTTTCAATTTTTGCAGCACAAATGATGAAATCGCAGTTGTTCGCGAACTTTGTATTGCCGGCACAGGTTGGTTTATACGGACAAATGAGCACGGCGGTTGCAAGCAATAAGATGATTTCGGGCGTTATTTTACTCAAACGGAATTGCGCCACTGGATTGGAGCCATTTGTTGTCGACGGGGCCGGATTTTATTTTTCACGAAACAGACGATAGCAATAAAAGCAAGACGGAACTCGATTCGGAAAAGGGAAAGATTTTTCCGAACTTGCCCATCGACATAAAATGCGAATCTCAAAATGCAAGCCGCCCGCCATTGGGAATTACGTTTTACTCATGGCTTCCACCATTCTTCGCCCTTCCTTTTCATTGACGCGCCACAACAGAATCGCGCCGGCAATGAAAAGAATCGCAATCGACTGAATGCCGTAACGCGGATTGCCGGTGAGGCGGCCGATGCCGCCCATCAGGATCGGCCCGAAAATCGCGGCAAATTTGCCGAGCATGTTGTAAAAACCATAAAACTCCGCGGCTTTGTCTTGCGGAATGAGGCGCGAGTAAAATGAACGGCTCATCGCCTGAATGCAGCCCTGCACCATCGCAATCAAAAACGCGAGCATGTAAAACTGGTTGATTTGAAAACCGAAAACATTATACGGCTGCAGCCCTAAATTCGCGCCTAAAACGGTTACCACCAAATAAACGGCAATGCCAAAAAGAATCAAGCGTTTGGCGCCGAGCTTTTGGCCGAGATGGCCGAGCAAATACGCAAACGGGAAACCGACGAATTGCACCAACAGCAGCGCCACAATCAAATCATCGTCGGCCACGCCGATGGATTTGCCGTAATCCACCGCCATCGTGATGATGGTATCGACGCCGTCGATATAAAGCCAGTAGGCCGCGAGAAAAGTGAACACCACTTTCAACTTGCGAATTTCCTGAAAAGTTTTTGCGAGTTGCGCGAAGCCCTCGGTCACCGCCTGCCGCAACGGAATTTTTTTGCCTCCCGCCGGCTCGGGCACATTGCGAAAAAGCGGAATCGAAAAAACCGCCCACCAGATCGCGGTGGCGAGAAAGGAAACTTGCACCGCTTGCGCGGTACCGGCGAGGCCGAACATCTCCGGTTTCTGCACCATGATGACATTGAACAAAAACAGCACACCGCCGCCGAGATAACCCAGCGCGTAGCCGCGCCCCGAAACAATATCGACATCGCTCTCGTCGCTGACGCTGACAATGAGCGAATCATAAAAAACGAACGAGCCTAAAAAACCGACGGTGCCGATCACATAAAACAAGACGGCAAGCTGCCAGTTGCCTTCGCCGATAAAATACAACCCGCCGGTGGCGAGAATGCCCAGCGTCGCGAACGCGAATAAAAATTTTTTCTTCGCGGCGCCGCGATCGGCAAACGCGCCAATGATCGGCGCCATCAGCGCGACGATCAAACTCCCCGTTGACACCGCGATGCCGAGCCGCAGTGTGCTCTCGGTCACCTCCGCGCCTGTGCTCCAGAAATTTTTGAAAAAAATGGGAAAGAACCCCGCTTGCACCACGGTGGAAAAAGCCGAATTCGCCCAATCGTACATCGCCCAACTCAAGGCGCCTTTGTGTTTGGTCATGTTCGCAGTTGGCCGGTTTATGCGTTCGCCGGTTCAAGGTTAAAATGAGTCGCTGGTATTTTTGCGATTGCGGGCGGGAAATAAAGTACATAAGTTTGGGAGGAAAGTCAAGTTTTCGTTGGCGGTTCGGGCGGGCTCGCGCTTTGTAGACAATGCCTCCCGTCTGCGGGATCAATTCATTCATCGAGTTTATCGAAAATTTTGTAATGGAGTACTTTTTGCCCGATCAATGGTCACCGGCAAGTTGAGTTTGGTGAGGTTTTCCAATGTGCTCCCCCATACGCGTCTAAAAATTATTTCTCGAGATTGTTGTAGTCTCGCCCCCTTGTGGGGCGCTTTATCCAAAAGCCGCCCACAAGGGGCGGGGACTACGTGTTTCAATCAGATTCATCTTCATCCCACCCCGCTGTCTGCTGCTCGAATTCTTTTCTGGCTTGCGCTTTCAATTCTTGCATTTGCTTTTCGGTTAGAAATAGCCCTTTTTCAATTTCCGCTGCTTCTTTCGCATAGCGCTGCGCCAATTCTTTTTCCTGCTCGGTATCATATTCCGGCAGTTGCGCGCGGGTTTGGTGATAGGCTGTCAGCAGTTTGAGGGCATCGACCTTCGCCCAAACATAGCCGGTGTCTGCGGCGATTTTTAAAGCGCGGTCGCCGTCATCGCCGGCTTTTTCTACCAAATCTTCGTCGGCCTGATTCTCTTTTTGGAATTGCAGCAGATACAACCGCGCCCGCAGCACAAAATGGTCTGCCTGCCACAAGCGAAAGCCTTTGTCCGCGCAGACGAGCAGGGCTTCATCGACATGCCGCAGCCCGGTTTGGAAATCTTCTCTGGCTTCCGCCAGCAATGCCCAGACCCAATCCAATCGGCAGATTTCCCGCAACATGCCGGAGGGCCGCAGGATGTGCTCGGCTTGCTTCAGGGCTTTTTCTGCTTGAGAAAGCTCGCCCCGGCGGATTTCATACCAGCCCTGCAGCAGGTGGCAAATTGCAAGAGTATCGTTCCAATGATTTATTTCGCATCTTTGAATATTCCAGGCATTCACCGCTTCAAACTGTTGCCATGCCTGAATGCGGATGAGGAACTCAGCTTGGTAATTACCCAAACCTGAGGTTAGTGATTGTTGCTCAGACCATCGTTTTTGATCATAAAAAAGGGCGATTTCAAAATCCTGATACGCCTGCCCGGAATGGCCCAGCAGAAATTCATAATAAGCTTGATAGGCAAATTCTGACCGCAAATCGCTTAAATTTTTGGTCTCAAAAGACAGGTTCAGCGCCTGCGAGGCCGTTTCCTTTGCCTTGCTGATATCGCCCATTACCATTTCGATTAATGAAGCTTCGTGTAAATCAAATGCCTGCGACTTCTTGACGTTTAGTCGCTTGTCTAATTCAATAACTTTATATCGCCATTCAATCGCCTGCGCCAGGTTGCCAAGTGTGAAATTATAATAAGAAACGCCCGAGCAATGAAATGCCACATCTCCCTTTCCCAAAACCTTCGCCAATTTCTGCTGACGTTTTTCATCACCGACAAATGCCAAATGGCATTCCAGCCCTTCGGCCATGGCTGGAAGATTTTTGAAAACATCAAACTCGTATCCTCCTGAGCCTAATCTTGCTTTACGCAAATCATGAGCAGCTTTAAACTCGCCCTCATCACA
Organism: uncultured Cytophagia bacterium; assembly: GCA_964447935.1. Lineage (GTDB taxonomy): Bacteria > Zhuqueibacterota > Zhuqueibacteria > Zhuqueibacterales > Zhuqueibacteraceae > Zhuqueibacter. Next base: position 6,582 of record CAYUVM010000124.1, read on the forward strand.
GAGCAGTTGCATGGCTTCGACTAGGTCGCGTGCCTCTGCAATGGTCGTTGGCCGTTCCGCGCCGGGCCGAGCTTTGAGAAAATCCGCCACTTCCACGCGCGCGCCGGTGAGCTGCTGTCCGGCGCGGAAATAGTCGCGGATCACCGGGTGGGTGGTCATGCCCTCGGCGGTTTTTTCCACCAGAAAATCGTCGACCAACGCTTTGAGCTGCTGCTCGATGGTCGCTTTATCCGCATTGGCAAGCGCCGTGTTTTGCAAAGATTTCATCTTGCTCAGCAAAGTGACAAAGCTTTCGGTTTCCACCGGGCGTTTGAACAGGCTGAGAATGCCCATCAATTCCTTTTGGCCGTTTTGCAGTTGCTGTTCGTAAAACCGCAACAGGCGCTTCAGTTTTTCGCCAAGATCGTTTGTAGTAACGCCTTCAGGCGTCAAGTCGTCTGGATCGAGCAGACTCCCCGCGCCTAAAGGCGCAACTACGAGCGTGAACTCGTCGATATTGCCAAAGCAGCTTCGTTTCACCGCGCTGGCCAGCACGCGCAAAGCCAACGGGTGGCCGGAAAGCTTTTCGACATAACTTGCCAGCAGCTTGTCATCGCCAAACAGGCCCAATCTTTTCAGTAACGCCACGCCGTCTGCGGTGCTCAAGCGCAACAAATCCAATTGGTGAAAACCAACTCCGCTGTAGCGGATCAGTTGCGGGAAATGAAAGCGGCTGGTGAGCAGCATCAATCCCTGGTGCGGCGTCCGCAGCCAGTTCTGCAAAAAGGCTTGCAGCAGCGGATGACTGATCTTGCCGTGATTGGGGCTGGCAGCGTCTTCCTGCAAAACTTCCAGGCCATCGAGCACCAGCAACAGCCGGGCTTGCTGCACGACGCGGAGAATAAAGCTGATCGGCTCGATCTGCCCATGGCCATGAAGACGAACAAGCGGCAAACAAAACTCAACCACCTGCTCTAAAAATTTCTGCACGTCCAGGTCTTCATAAAAACTCCAGTAAAACACCGGCATGGGCTTTATGTTTTGGTGGCGCTCGTGTTTGAGCCAGCGGCCGGTCATGGCGGTTTTGCCCTGCCCGCCAATGCCGGTGATGGCAATCATGCGGGTCGCCGGGTCATTGGCCCAGCGGTTGAGCGTGGCAAAATCCTGGGCCCGGCCCTGGTAGTTGTCGTCGTCCGTGGGTTGATGAACGTATTTGTCTTTTATGGCGACTTTGAGCTGCGGCGGAGCGGACGCGGCCTTGCTCTCTTCCGCTGTGCGGCTGCCGGCCGCGGCGCTATATTTTGCCACCAGCATATCGAGCCAGTCGGTCAGCGCTTGGTGGTGGTTCGCCGAGGGATAAAACAGCACGCGTGCGCCGTAAACCATTTCCACTTGTTCGCGGTGCAAGTGTGCGACTTGCAGCTCAGACTCATCCAGCCCCACAAAGGCAATGTGCTGGAAAGGACTGGTCTTTTTGTCTTTGTTAATATTTCTGAAGAGTTGTTCGATGTACGGGTCGGTCATGCCGAAGCCGATCAGGATGAGCTTTTCAGAATTGAGCAACTCATTCAACAAGCGCACGAAAGGATGATGATCGTAGGCTTTGCGATAATCATCCAATGTCAAGATGATCGAATCCGCCCGATCATAACGGCCATGCGCGTGCAGGACCAACCGTTTGTAGCCGCGCTCGCGAATGCGCCGGGCTTCTTCTTGATCCCAGAAAAAATAAGAGGTGGTGGCATGGGGATAAATCGCGGTTCGGGCATTGGTGAGACCGGCATCGTAATTCAGCGTGAGGTAGTTGTGAAAGGGCAATTGCAGCAGGGCTTGGTGGGTCAACGTGAAAGCGCCGCCGGTGAACGGGGAGATTTTGTTTCCAAACGTCTCCTGAAGATATTCAAAGTAGTGCCGGTCTTGAATTTTGTTGCGCAACTGCTGCGCGATGACCAACGGTTTTTTAGCCGCCTCTTTCTTAAAAAAATCCGCTTCGGGCGGTGTGATCTTTCCCAGCTTCAGGCTGTGATCGACGAAGCCTTTGAGAAACTCATCCCACAGCGGCCAGAGCCCGGCTGAAGCGCCGGCGCCTACGAAGGCAATGGCGTCGCCGCTATTTAGAAGCGCGTATAATTTTTCCAGCACCGGTGCATTACCGGAGATGGCTTTGATCGCGTTTTCGATTTGTTGCTGCTGGTTCATGCTTCAACCCACTGTAAATAAAATCCCGGCCAAAAATGTGATTTGAAAGACAAATGAACACGAAACCGTTCGATGCATACTCATTCCGTACTTTTCTCCACCGCCCGCATCCGCAATTGCTGGATCAACGGCGCCTTCTCCGGCGTCAACGTGAAAAAGATTTCCAGATTTTTCTTTTTGCCGGCGAGAATGAACGAGCCGCGCAATTGGTTGAGGGGCGTCATGGGGCCGGTATTCGTGATCTCTCCCGTTTCTGCGTAAAGTTCTTTCGTGCGCTTCACCAGATCCTTCAAACGGTTATCCTTGAAAAAATTCTCGGCAAACAACCCCGAGCTTTCTGCGCCGTTCCACTCGGGAAAAATTTTGACCAGTTCGTTCTTTCGTTGTTCGAGAATGTTTGAGACCGGCAGCGTGCGCGGCTTGAGTCCGGCCAGAGTAACGATCGTATCCAAAACCGCGAGATTGATCGTGCTCGTTCCGCCGTAGGTGATGTTATCGAACGACATCACGGCAAGGCCATAGTCGGGCATCATCGTCCAGTTGCTCCCGAAGCCGGGCAACCCGCCGCTGTGGCCGAGGTACACTTTTTCAACGCAATCGCGCACCCAGCGCAAACCATAGGCATACGCGCTGGTGGAGGGACAGGTTCTGCCATTCGGATAACGATAGTTGGCCATGAGTGCATCGAACCGCCAGGGCTGATGCATCTCGCGCAACGAGCTGCGTTTGAGCGGGCCATTTTCTTTGTCATCGCGCGGAGGCCATGCGGAGAGATGCAAGGCCACATACTTGGTGAAATCTTCGATTGAGGTGATGAGACCACCCATCGCGCCGTACGAGCCATGATGTTCCAGCGGAATATTCACGTGCGCTTCATCGATCCAATTATAGCCGAGCGCGAGATTTTTTTGCTCCGCCTTTTCATACTCCCACACGGTTGCATTCATGCCGAGCGGCTTGAAGATGTTTGCCGTGGTGTATTGCTGAAATTCCATTCCCGAAACTTTCTGGACGATCTGTCCGAGTAGCGCGAACCCGAGATTGCTGTATTCGTAGGCGACGCCCGGCACATTTGAAAACGAGACGCCGGTCGCGATGAAGCGCTTGAGTTCATCATCCGAGTCAGCGAGTTGCCGGTCGCCCCACGGATT
>CAYUVM010000125.1:0-9880 GCA_964447935.1 uncultured Cytophagia bacterium
AGATCGTCGTCGAATATCCGCAAGGTTGGCTCGCCACGTTTTTGGAAAATGAGGGCGCGAAGCAGGCGGTGTGGCGCACCGATCCCGCGCAAGCGGGCGTGGCCGGATGTTTTGGCGACATCGGCTCGCACGCGGAGAATCTTGCGCACTACATCACCGGATTGGAGATCGAAGAAATCTGCGCCGATCTCACGACGTTTGTGCTGGGCCGCAAATTGGATGACGATGCCAATACGCTCGTGCATTATGCCGGCGGAGCGCGGGGCATTATGTACGCCTCGCAAATTTCCGTCGGCGAGGAAAATAATTTGCGCATTCGCATTTACGGCACCGCCGCCGCATTGGAATGGCATCAGGAAGAGCCGAATTATCTTTACGTCCGCCATCCCAACGGCCCGGAACAGGTTTATAAACGCGGTAACAATTATCTCGCGCCGATTGCGGCGCATAATTCGCGTTTGCCGTTCGGCCATCCCGAAGCATTCATCGAAGCGTTTGCCAATATTTATCGGAACGCGGCGCATACGATCGCAGCCAAAATCTCGGGCGTGACACCGGGCGAATTTGATTTCGATTTTCCGACGGTGCAAGATGGCGCGCGCGGCGTGCATTTCATTCATGCCGTGGTGAAAAGCAGCCAGCGCCGAGGCTGGATCAAGGCACGCTACACGCCGCCGCAGTAGAGGCTAATAAAGCAGCTCGTCTGCAACCAGAATTTTTTCACCGGCATTCTGTTTTAAACCACGAAGACACAAAGGCACGAAAAGTATCAGATCGTGAAGTTTTCTTTGTGTCTTCCTGATCATTTAAAATGAATCAAGTTTATCAAACATAAGGAATGGCCATGACAAGACCCGTGACCCTATTCACCGGCCAGTGGGCCGATTTAACTTTGGAGACATTGGCGCAAAAAGCCAAGGCGTGGGGGTTTGATGGACTCGAATTGGCGTGTTGGGGCGATCATTTTGAAGTGGAGCGCGCGCTGCGCGAGCCGGATTATTGCGCAGGCCGGCATAAACTGCTCGCCAAGTACGGATTAAAAGTTTGGGCGATCAGCAATCACCTCGTCGGCCAAGCCGTTTGCGACAACATCGATGCGCGCCACCAAGCGATTTTGCCGCCGCGGGTGTGGGGCGATGGCAAGCCAGAAGGTGTGCGGCAACGGGCAGCGGAAGAAATGAAAGCAACCGCGCGCGCCGCCGCAAAATTGGGCGTCAAAGTCGTAAACGGTTTTACCGGCAGCAGCATTTGGCATTGGCTTTACTCTTTTCCGCCGGTCACGCCCGCGATGATCGAAACGGGCTTTGCAGATTTTGCCGCGCGGTGGAATCCGATTCTCGACGTGTTTGACGAAGCCGGCGTGCGCTTTGCGTTGGAAGTGCATCCCACCGAAATTGCGTTTGATATGGTGACCGCCGAGCGCGCGCTTGCAGCGGTCGGGCGTCGCGCTGCGTTTGGTTTCAATTATGATCCGAGTCACTTTGGTTACCAGGGGGTGGATTATCTCGCCTTTCTCGAACAATTTAGCGACCGCATTTATCATGCTCACATGAAAGATGTGTGGTGGTCGCCGCAAATGCAGCGCTCCGGCGTCTTTGGCGGCCATTTGAATTTTGGCGATAAAGATCGTTATTGGGATTTTCGTTCGCTCGGGCGCGGCTCGATTAATTTCGAGGAGATTATTCGCCGGCTCAATCGAATTGGTTACAGCGGCCCGCTCTCCATCGAATGGGAAGACAGCGGCATGGATCGCGAACACGGCGCTGCCGAGGCGTGCGCGTTTGTCCGAAAAATTGATTTCAAGCCGTCGGCGGTGGCGTTTGATGCGGCGTTTGGGGAGAAGTAGAAATGTCGTATTGGGCGAAATGAATTTTGACAGAATAATTTAACGGCAGAATTATTTTAGCGTAGTCTGAAAATTATTTGAGAATCAGTTTTCTTAACCACCAAGACACGAAGGCACGAAGAGAAAACCAGCCTTAAATTTTTCTTAGTGTCTTGGTGTCTTCGTGGTTGAATTAGATGGCGGCAAGGAATCGCACTACGATTTATTTTGAAGACATTTCTGGATTTGCATGAACACTCTTTTCGCGCTGGATTTTAATTTTATTTCAGATTCAATGGTCATGTTTTTAACCCTTCACCTCTCGGAGGTTTTATGAAACATGCTTTCTATTTAAAAATGCTGCCGGCGGTTTTACTCGCCGGCTCCATCGCCCTCGCTCAGGTTGAAAAAGACAAGAGCAAGCTTGCGCTCAATCTCGCGTTGGAAATGGAAGACGTCAGCGCGCCCCAGCTTTCGCCGGATGGCAGCCAGATTATTTACACGCGCCAGTGGGTCGATAAATTGAACGACAGCCGCGAGTCCTCGCTGTGGATGATGAATGCTGATGGCACGAAGAATCGCTTTTTGATCGACGGCTCGGCGCTGCAGTGGTCGCCGGACGGCGCGCGAATCGCTTTTCTCGCGAAGGGCAAACCGCAAGGCACGCAAATCTTTGTGCGCTGGATGGACGCCGAAGGCGCTGTCACGCAAATCACCCATGTGGAAAAATCTCCCGCGAATCTGCGTTGGTCGCCGGACGGTAAATGGCTGGCGTTTACCATGCTCGTGCCGCAGAAAGATAATTGGGACATCAAACTGCCGACCAAGCCGGAAGGCGCGAAATGGATCGAGGCGCCGAAAATTATCGACCGCCTCGATTATCGCCGCGACCGGCAGGGGTTTCTCGAAGAAGGATTTAATCACGTGTTCATCGTGCCGGCCGATGGCGGTACGCCGCGCCAGCTCACCACCGGCGATTACAATCATAACGCGCCGGAGTGGATGCCGGATGGCAAAGAGATTGTGTTCAGCGGTCTCCGTGTTGACGAAGCCGAATACGAGTGGCGGGAATCGGAAATTTACACCGTCAATATGGCTTCCGGTGTCATTGCGCAACTCACCAAACGTAAAGGCCCGGACTCGAATCCGTTGCCCTCGCCGGACGGCAAATTCATCGCGTATGTCGGACATGATTTTACCGACGACACGTTTTATGAGCAGAACCTTTATTTCATGCATCGCGACGGCTCGAATGCAAAAGAAATCGCGAGCAATTTGGATCGCACGCCGGAGCGGCTGTTTTGGGCGCCGGACGGCAAGGGCCTCTATTTTAACGCGAGCGACCGCGGCACGCGCAATTTATATTTTACCGCGTTGCAGGAGCAAGCCTCGCCGATCACCAAAGGCAATCATCTCCTCACCGTTTCGGATATTAATCGCACCGGCAGAGTCGTGGGCACATCGTCCACGCCACAACAACCCGGCGACGTCGTTACGTTCTCGCTCAAGACGCCAACGCAAATCAGTGAACTGACTGCGGTGAATGACGACGTGTTGCACGGTATCAAGCTCGGCGCGGTCGAGGAGATTTGGTATAAATCGGTGGACAATTTTGATGTTCAAGGCTGGATCATCAAGCCGCCGGATTTCGAGGCGAACAAAAAATATCCGCTGATTCTGAGCATTCACGGCGGGCCCCATGCAATGTTCAATGTCGGTTTTAATTTTGGCTGGCAATATTACGCGGCCAAAGGCTACGTGGTGCTGTACACGAATCCGCGTGGCAGCTCCGGTTATGGCAGCGCGTTCGGCAATGCAATTAAAAATTCGTATCCCGGCAAAGATTATGATGATTTGATGAAAGGCGTCGATCACGTGATCGGCCGCGGCTATATCGACGAGAAAAACTTATTCGTTTACGGCGGCAGCGGCGGCGGCGTGCTGACGGCGTGGATCGTCGGCCACACCGACCGTTTCGCCGCGGCCTCGTCGAATTATCCGGTGATCAACTGGCTGAGCTTTGTCGGCACCACCGACGGCGCAAGCTGGTACCGCAATTTTAGAAAAATGCCGTGGGAAGATCCGAGCGAGCATTTGGAGCGCTCGCCGTTGATGTATGTCGGCAACGTGAAGACCCCGACGATGCTGATGACCGGCATCAACGATCTACGCACGCCGATTTCGCAAACCGAGGAATTTTATATGGCGCTCAAAATGCGCAAAGTGCCGACGGTGATGTTGCGTTTCAACGATGAATGGCACGGTACCAGTTCCAAACCGTCGAACGCGCTACGCTCGCTGCTGTATATGCAAAGCTGGTTTGAGAAACACGCGCGGAAAGAAACTCAAGAGAAAAGTGATTGAATTTTTAAATACTGCCCGGGCGCTCCAAGCGCCCGGGCAGTATCTTGTGTTTGCGATCATGTTTACTTTCAGCGAAGGCGGATTATGAACCGACGGCAATTCATCAAAAATATTTTCAGCGCGGCGATAACGGCGCCATATTTCATTCCCGCTGCCGCGCTGGGCCGCAATGGCGCCGTGGCGCCGAGCAATCGCATTACACTCGGCTGCATCGGCGTGGGCGGCATGGGCACCGGCAATATGAACGGTTTTCTCACCAAACCGAACGCGCAAGTGCTGGCGGTTTGTGATGTCGATACAGCGCATCGCAACAACGCGCGCGATTTGGTCAATAAAGCCTATGATAATTCGGACTGCGCTGTATACAATGATTTTCGCGACGTGCTGGCGCGGCGCGATATTGACGCGGTGATGATTGCGACGCCCGATCACTGGCATGGCATTATCGCCGTTGCCGCCGCGCGCGCCCGCAAAGATATTTACGGCGAGAAGCCGCTGGCGTACACGATTTCTGAAGGGCGTGCCATTGTCGACGCCGTGCAACGCTACGGCGTGATTTGGCAAACCGGCAGTTGGCAACGCTCGCAGCAACATTTTCGTTTCGGCTGCGAATTGGTGCGGAACGGCCGCATCGGCCAAGTGCACACCGTGCGTGTCGGCTTGCCGTATGGCAATAGCATTCAAAATCGCGGCACGCAACCCGGGCCGGCGCCCGCAGATTTTGATTACGAGATGTGGCTCGGCCCCGCGCCGTGGCGGCCGTATAATCCCAGCCGGTGTCATTGGAATTTTCGTTGGATCAGCGATTACTCCGGCGGCCAGCTCACCGATTGGGCCGGCCATCATTGCGACATCGCGAATTGGGGCATGGACACGGAAGCCTCGGCGCCCATTGCGATTGAAGGCCGCGCGATTTTTCCTCCGGCGCAAGACGGGCTGTTTGACACGCCGGAATCATATTATTTCGAATGCAAATATGCCGAGGGCTTTACGATGATTGTGGCGGATCAAAAGCAGCAGCCCAAAGGCATGGGCGTGCAATTTTTCGGCACCGAAGGCTGGGTTTATGTCGATCGCTCCGGCATCGACGCGCATCCGAAAGCGCTGCTGAAATCCGTGATTGGGCCGAACGAGATTCATCTTTATGAAAGCACGGATCACATTGGCAATTTTCTCGATGGCGTTGCCAGCCGCGCGCCAACGATTACGCCGGCGAACGTCGCGCATCATGCCATCATGATTGGCCACCTCGGCAACATCGCAATGAAACTCGGCCGGCCTTTGCAATGGAATCCAACGGCGGAGCGCTTCATCAACGATCCCGAGGCCGACCGTTGGCTCGCGCGGCCGATGCGGGGATCGTGGTGCATTTAAATAGAGGCAACAAATGAAAAAGAGATTTTCAAGCATTGGTATGTTACTCGCGACCTGTTCACTCATTATAGCCATGCAGAATGCCAAGCCACTTAAAATTGTTTTCTTCGGCGATTCCATCACGGAGCTGGGCGTGCAGCCCGGCGGCTATATTGCCAAACTGCGGCAAATGCTCAAAGAAAAGCATGTCGCGAATTATCAATTGATCGGCGCCGGTGTCAGCGGCAATAAAGTGTATGATTTATTTCTGCGCTTGGATGACGACGTGCTGAGTCAAAAACCGGATTGGGTGTTCATTTATGTTGGCGTCAATGACGTTTGGCATAAGAAACTGCTCGGCACTGGCACCGATCCGGATAAGTTTGAAAAATTTTATACCGCGATCATTCGCAAGTTGCAGGCCAACGGCATTCAAGTGGCGCTGTGCACACCCGCTGTGATTGGTGAGAAGGCCGAAGGCAAAAATGAGTTGGACAACGATTTGAACAAATTTTCCCAGGTTGTTCGAAATCTCGCTGCAAAACATGACCTGCCGTTGTGCGACTTGCGGCAAATTTTTATGAAACACTTGACCCAATATAATCAGGAGAACAAAGAAAAAAACATTCTCACGACGGATGGCGTGCATCTAAATGATGCCGGCAATCAACTCGTGGCCACACATATACTGAAGATTATTTTACCTTAAACAAGTCTATGCCGAATCAGCAAACAAAATTTTTTTTCGCTATTTGGAATCTTACACTCCTGTTGACTCTTGGGTTCGCGCAAATTCCGCCGGAAGATCTGCAAAAAATTGAAAAAGCGATTCCAGCGCAAGCCACTGTAAAGTCAAAACAGCCGCGTCGGCTTTTGGTTTTCACGCGCGCCGAAGGTTATAAGCACAGTTCCATTCCGTATGCCGCGCAAGCGCTGGCGTTGATGGGAAAACAGACGGGCGCCTTTATCGCCATCGAGAGCGCAGAGATGTCGGCATTCACGCCGGAAAATTTGCGACAATTCGACGCCGTGTTTTTTGCCAGCACCACCCAGCTTGCATTTGAAGATTTGACGTTGCGCCAAAGTTTAATGGAATTTGTCAAAAGCGGCAAAGGCGTGATTGGGATTCATGCCGCGACGGATAATTTTTATAATTGGCCGGAAGCCGGTGACATGATGGGCGGGCACTTCGACGGCCATCCGTGGCAGGCCAATGGCACGTGGACGGTGAAAATTGCTGACCCCTCGCATCCGCTCAATGCGGCATTTCAAAATAAAAATTTTCAAATCAACGACGAAATTTATCGCATTCGCCCACGCGGCTTGCGGCAAAATGCGCGCGTTCTCGTCGCGCTCAATATGGCCGATCAAACCAACCGCGCCGCGCCGGGCGTGCGGTTCAGTGATCGCGACGTGCCGATCAGTTGGGTGCGCGACTTCGGCAAAGGCCACGTGTTTTACAGTTCGTTTGGGCATAATCACGCGATCTATTGGAACCCCGCGATTCTGCGGCACTTTCTCGCTGGCATTCAATTCGCGCTCGGCGACTTGCCGGTGAATACGACGCCATTGCCTTGTGAGGTGGAATCGACATTTGCTCCCGGTGAAATCGAAGCGCTTTTCGCAGCCACTGCAACTTACGAATACGGCCAGAGCCGCGAACCGCTGGTAAATTTAAATGAATACTTGCGTTTTTCGGCGGTTTCGCCCAAATTGCAACGGCAGAATGAAAAGCGTCTGTTGCAAATTCTCACAAGCCGCGCCACGCTTCCCGGCAAACAATTTGTTTGCGAGCAGCTCAGTTTGTGGGGAGCGAAACAAGCCGTGCCCGTTTTGAAAAAAATGTTGTCCGATTCAACCACGGCGGAAATGGCGCGTTTTGCGCTCGAACGCATTGCCGATCCGGCCGCCGGCCAGGCCCTGCGCGAAGCGTTGACAAAAGTCTCCGGCAAATCCCGCGTTGGGATGATCAACACTTTGGGCGCGCGCCGCGAGGCGCAATCGGTTCCGCCACTGGAAAAACTCGCGACCGCCACGGATTTCTTAACTGCGGGCGCGGCAATTAAAGCGCTGGGAAATATCGGCGGCGCAGAGGCCGCAAAAATTTTAGCCCGCGCACAAAGCCAGCTTTCCGGCGATTTGCAAGCTCTCGCCGGCGACGCCTATTTAAAGTGCGCCGATCAATTTTTTGCGCACGGTGAAAAGGAGAAGGCTGCAATTATTTATGCGCAATTAAATTCGCCTAAATTTACCGCGCCGCTTCGTTACGCGGCAATGCGCGGCATGGCGCGAACCCGCGACGGCCATGTCGCTGAATTTATTTTGCAGTCATTGCAAGCCGCCGATGCGGCCACCCAAAACCTCGCGGCGAGTTTGGCGCATGAAATTCCGTTGACTGAAAGCGTCGCGGGCATCGCAGCAGTTTTGCCGGATTTGGCGCCGGCCAATCAAGTGCAACTTTTGACGGCGTTGGCGAAACGGCAGGACGCCGAAGCGCGGCAGGTGGTGATGGCCGCAACGCAAAGCCCGCATGCCGAAGTGCGCGAGGCTGCGGTGCAAGCGCTTGGCAAAATTGGTGACGATAACGCAGTGTTGTGGCTCGCAAAAATTGCCGCACAGAAAGGCGAAGAAGCAGCAACGGCACACAAGAGTTTGTATCGTTTGCGCGGGCCGGCAATAGATGAAACGATCGTTAAAAATTTTGCCGCCGCGACGCCGGAAGTGAAAGTTGAATTGATTCTTGCGGCGAATCAGCGCCGCATTGATGCGGCAACGCCGGCGCTGTTGCAACTGGCGAAAGCGCCGGAGCCGCGCGTGCGTTTGGAAGCGATCAATGCGTTGAAAACCGTTGCCGATGATCAGCAATTAACCGCGATCATGGCGCTGCTGGTGGACGCGCCGAATGATGGCGAACGCGGCGAGCTGGAAAAAATGGCTATTGCGGTGGCATTGAAATCACCGTCGGCGGAGCGTCGAAGTGACGTGGTGTTGGCGCGCCTTCAAAATTTGCCGATGCGAACGCCCTCGGCGGTGCGCGAATCATTGTTGCATGTTTTGGGCGGCATCGGTGATCCGGCCGCGCTGCCGGTTTTGCTCGCGGCATTGAATGACACCGCCGCGGCGATTAAAACCGCGGCAATTCTCGGATTGGCAGATTGGCCGAATGCTGAACCCGCGCCGCAGTTGTTAGCGGTTGCGGAAAAATCGAAAACACCGTCACATCAAATTTTGGCGCTGCGCGGGTTCGTGCGCTTGCTGCGTTTTGAAAGCGCGCAACCCACCGCCGCGACGATTAAAAAATTTCAGCGCGCGATGGAACTTGCGGCCGAGGCCAACGAGCAGAAAATGATTTTGGGCTGGCTGGCGGAGATGAAAGCGGTAGAGGCGTTGGAGATGGCGTTGCGGCATCAGAAAAATGAAGCGCTGCGCGTCGACGCCGAAATCGCGGCGGTGAAAATTGCCGGCGCGATCAGCGGCAGCCACCCGGCGGAAACGCAAACCTTGTTGCAACAACTTTTGCAAAACGCGACGACTGACACGCTGCCACATTGGCGCGAAGCCCAGACGTTGCTGAAACAAATCGAACAATTGGGCGATTATCTGACGGCGTGGCTGGTTTCAGAAGCTTACACGAGCAGCGCCGCTGGCATTTTTGATGATGCTTTTCCGCCGGAGCCGCCGGAAAAATCCGGCGTTAAATGGCAGGTGATGCCGGTCAGTACCGATCCCGCAACGCCGGGGCTGCTGCAACTCGATAAAGTTTTGGGCGGCGAAAACCGTGCGGCGTATTTGCGCACGGAGATTTGGTCGGAGCAAGCGCAGCGCGCAAAAATGGAATTGGGCAGTGACGACGGCGTTAAAGTTTGGCTCAACGGTGAGTTGGTGCACGCGAACAATGCCAGCCGGGTCGTGAATCCGGGTGAAGACGTGTTTGAAGTTGGTTTGCGGCAGGGTAAAAATTCGCTGCTGCTCAAAATCACGCAAGGCTCCGGCGGTTGGGGCGCGTGCGCGCGCTTGCGAAATTTAGCCGGCGGCAAATTAAACGGCGTGCGCGCGGCGTTGCCGGAGTTGAAGAATTGAACCCGACTAATTTATTAACTACCACGAAGGCACACAGACACCAAGAAGAAATCATGCATTGGCTTTGGCTTCGTGCCTTTGTGGTCAAAATACTGAAAAGTTGAAAATCGGAGAAATCCTGTTTGTACGTCAAAAACTTACCGCTATAGACGTGACTGTGCTGAAGCAATTGGTCAAACCGTCAGTTGAATACATGCGCCAAAAAGTCAATAGTGTTCGGCACGGTTTTAGGTAAAAGCGAATTGGAATTGATTTGCC
>CAYUVM010000126.1:0-9853 GCA_964447935.1 uncultured Cytophagia bacterium
TGAGAACGCGTCTCACCATGTCGCAAGCCGTTTTTGCGCGCTGTTTGAACGTTACCCCGTCAACGGTCAGAAGCTGGGAACAAGGCCTCCGCCTGCCTAGTCGCGCCGCGCTCAAACTGCTGCACATTGTCAAACAGGAGCCCCGTGTCCTGACCCTATAAATTGCCACAAATGAATTGGATATCTGGTCGGACTTAGATGCAACAAACTTCCGATGACACTCTCATTTGTCAAGTCCAAGTCCGATTGGTTCCCTCGGGCCTTCGATTATTCAGTTTAGTTAATTGACGAAAAACGTGGATGCACAAATGTATACGCAACAGCTTGTATTCAAAACTTGGCACATGATTTTACTGTTTCTGCTGGCTGCATTTACTGCTGCTGATCTGTGCCCCGCCCAAACCCAAAAGCCCGTGCTGCATGGCAAAAACTGGATGGCGATTACCGGCAAGCCGCTGGCCGCGACCGCTGGCGCTAAAATCTTCGAACGCGGCGGCAATGCGGTGGATGCGACTTGCGCCATGCTCGGCGCGGTTTGCACCATGTGGGATGTTTTGAGCTGGGGCGGCGAAACGCAGGCGCTCATTTATCATCCGAAAACGAAAAGCGTCATCGGCGTCAATGCGCTGGGCGTCGCGCCGACCGGAGCCACGCCGGAATTTTTCAAACAAAAGAAAATGAATTATCCGCCGGAACACGGGCCGCTCGCTGCGGTAACGCCCGGCACGCCCGGTGGCTTGATGACGATGCTCGCGGAGTTTGGCACGATGAGCCTCAAAGAAGTTTTGTCGCCGGCGATGGAAATGGCCGAAGGCTATCCCATCGAAGCGCAAGCCGCCAACAGCATCGAACGCGAAAAAGCGAAGATCAAGCAATGGCCATATTCGCAAAAAGTTTTTCTGCCGCATCTCGGCGCAAAACGCGAAGCCCCGAGCGCCGGTGAGATTTTCCGCCAGCCGGATTTGCTCAGCACGCTGCAAAAACTCGTCGAGGCCGAACAGCAGGCGCTCGCCGCCGGCAAAGATCGCAAAACGGCGATTTACGCGGCATACGATCGTTTTTACAAAGGCGACATCGCGCAGGAGTTTGTGCGCGGCTCGCAAGAACAGGGCGGGCTGCATACGATGGATGATCTCGCCAAATGGAAAGTCTATCTCGAAGCGCCGGTGATGACGGCGTATAAAGGCATCGAGGTTTACAAACTCAATTCCTGGGTGCAAAGCCCGGTGATGCTGCAGGCGCTGAATATTTTGGAGACGCTCGATCTGAAAAGCCTGGGCTTCAATAGCGCGAAATACATTCATGCGCTGTATCAGACTATGAATCTCGCCTTTGCCGACCGCGATTTTTATTACGGCGATCCGTATTTTCCGCCGGAAGAGCCAATCAAAGGCTTGCTCTCTAAAACGTATGCGCAGGAGCGCGCGAAGCTGATCAATTGGGAGAAGAACGACGCGGAAGTCAAGCCCGGCGATCCGTATCCGTTCGAAGGCAAGAAAAATCCGTTCGCGCAATATTTGCAAAACTGGCTGAAGCGCGACACGATTAAAACTTCGCTGCGCGATAATGAAGAAAGCTTTTTCGCCGGCACCACGTCGATTCAAGCCGCGGACAAGGAAGGTTGGGTGGTTTCAGTGACGCCGAGCGGCGGCTGGATTCCGGCGTGCATCGCGGGCAATACCGGCATTGGCATGAGCCAGCGCATGCAGAGTTTTGTTTTAAACGAAAGCGAGAACCCATTCAACGTTGTTGCGCCCGGCAAACGGCCGCGCGCGACACTGACGCCGACGCTGGCGCTGAAAGACGGCAAGCCGTATCTCGCGTTCTCCGTGCAGGGCGGTGATTCGCAAGATCAAAACCTGCTGCAATTTTTTCTGAACATGGTGGAGTTCGGCATGAACGTGCAGGAGGCTTGCGAGGCGCCGAATCTCACCAGCTTTCAAATGCGCGATTCCTTCGGCAAGCACGAAACGTTTCCGGGCAAGCTGACGCTGCATGAAGACATGCCGCCGTGGGTGCGCAGTGAACTAACGAAGATGGGCTACAAAATGAGCTTCAATGCGAGAACCTCCGGCCCGATCACCGCAATTTATTTTGATTGGCAACACGGCAGTTTCTGGGGCGGCGCGAGCAATCACGGCGATGATTACGGCATTGCCTGGTGACATAAACCCGCAGCCCGCGCATTCTTTAGCCGTTTCAGTTGCCGGGTTTCTTTCTTAGATTTTTCAGCATGTCCATCGGGTTTGCGCCTTCGGTGATTTTGACGTCTTTGGGCAACGTCACTTTCTCTTCAGGTATGCTCGCATTATCTTGCACGCGCACGGCCTCCGTTGTCATCATCTGGCCCAGCATATTGACTACGGTTTTAAGCGTCACGCCCTGCCAAACCCACGACTTGGCGTTCAGATTTTTGATTTCCCAGACGTCGCACGGTTTGCCGAGCACGGTTTCCGTGCCGATTTTGCGGCCGCCCATGCGCGCTAACATTTCCTCGCCAATTTCCGTGGCATCTTTGCCTTCACGTTTGGCGGTTCCGGTCAGCTCTTTCATGAACGGCGTCGGGATTTTCGTGCCTGTTTTCGTGTCTAAATCCACGTTGTACGTCCATTCGCCGTACAGCAACGTCATCCGGTTTTGCTTGACGACAATCGTTCCCGCCTTGATTTCCGTTTGCGTGTATTTGGTTTCGCGCATACCCCAGCGGTCGAAGTAGAGCGTTTCCGTGCCGGTTTGCATGCCGCTCATTTTGTATTCGACAACAGCCGCGCGAATTTTGTAGCGGCGAAATTCCTGGCTCCAACCGTTGGCGCCCCAACTGCCAAGCAAAAAAATAGCGAGAACCAGGCCGAGGCGGCCATGCAATTTAGATGCTGCGGGTTTCGTGGTCACGTCAGGCCTCCAAAATGTTAAAGTCGATTTGTTATCATCTGCAAAATCAATACGGCCGGACGGCGTATTTGCAGAAAGAAAATTCATTCGGTGGTTCCGCAAAAATGCACGCGCAAGCCCAACTCCCGCATCGCCGCGGCTTTGGCAAACATGCCGCGCCGCGCGCTTTTTAAATCCGGCGCATAAACCACCTGAATGTGATTCGATTGATGCCGCGCCATCATTTGATCGCGGGAAATGCCGCGCAACACCGCATGCATGATGGGCCATTGCGGCGTCGTGAGCCGCCAGCGTTCCTGCGTTTCCACCTCAGGCAATTTTACCACTTCGGCGATGCCGGTGTCGTATTGCAACCGTCCAGCGGCAATAAAAACCCGGCTCCACACCACGAAGCCCGGCTTGCTCACACCTTTTAACGAGCCGCCGCCGAGGCGAAAATACATCGGTGGTTGGCGTTCACTCGTCGCGCCTTCGTAGCCGTCAATAAAATGCGCCGGCGGCGCCGCGCCGGAAATTTCCAGCACCCAAACAAAATCATCGAAGCTTCCATCTTTATAATGCCGGCCCCAGCGCAAATCGTGCAATGTGTTTTCCGGCGGCCAACCCAACTCGCGCCACAGATGATACGTTATCAAACCATCCAACCCGGCGCACTCATCGACCTCATTGAAATGCGGCAATGCTTCGCCGGCAAAAAGTTCTTTGCCATGTTCTTCATGATAAACCGGCGGCCGATCAACATTGTTCAACAGCCCTTCGACCAAATCCGAGGCTGGCGTGAGATCTTTCAATCCCTGCTGATATTGAATCCCAATCGCCGCGCAGCCAAATTCATCCGCGAGTCGAACTGCGGCGATGTACATTTTGCATTGCTCCACGGCTTGCGCTTCGGTCAAATCCGTCGCCTCATCTTTGCCGAAATGAAACTTCATGCCTTTTGCCAGTAGCCAACCTAAAACGAGGCGCGCTTCATGCGCCGAAACCGTTTGCATTTTCGCGTACAGTGTCGATTGGCTCAAACGTTCTTTGAATACGCCGGTGGGGTGGAGCATCTCGTCGGGAATAATCGCGTTGTACATGCCCATGCAACCCTCATCAAACACGCCGAGAATCGCTTTTTGACGGCGAAATTTTTGCGCGAAGTCTCTGCCGATTTTTTCGGCTTTCTCCGGCACTTTGGCCTCTTTGTACGAAATCACATGCGAGCCATCGTGCGTGATATTGCCCTTTTGCAGCCACCGCTCCAAACCTTTGCGAAAGAAACGATCCGTAAAATCTTCGCTCCACAAGGTCGAATAGCGCACACCGGCTTTGGTGAGTGAAGCATTGAGATTCAATAAACCCACCAATCCCGGCCATTGGCCGCTCCAATTCGCAATCGTTAGAATCGGCCCGTCGTGCATGAACAAACCGGCGAGAAGATGATGGCTGTATTGCCAAACGGCCTCGGCAACGATGAGCGGTGCTTTACGCGGGATTTGATTGAAAATTTCGATGCCGTATTTCTGGCTGTCGATGAAGCCGTGTCGCTTTTGCGGGTCATACGCATGCGCGCGCTCGATTTTGCCGCCGAGTTTTTCCACAGCCGCAACGATTTTTTTCTCCATCTCTGCTTGCGCCGGTTCGCAATTTTGATTGGCCGCGAGGCGCAGATCACCGTTGGCGACAAGAGCAATCGTTTTCATATTTTCCTCAAGTAGTGGGGCTGTTGCCGGTTAAAAGTTTTGTGATCAGACCAACCCTCGAACCGATCTGTATTTTCTGACGTTCATCATAACACTTTCACGGATGATTGTCAAATTGTTTTTTACGCAGGAATTTCTTGCTTGCGAAGGCGGTTTTGTTTACCTTAAAAATCAATCTCTGGTTGGTTGGACATAAATGAAAAGTAGAAAGCCGGCGGATTTTTAGTCGCAAGCCACCAGCATCCAATTATGAAAGTTCTGCTCATTCAACCCCCGGTTGAAGATTTTTATCAAACGACGATCCGGACTTTGCCGGTAGGATTGCTTTATCTGGCGGCGTCATTAAAGCAGTCGGGAGCCGAAGTGGAAATTCTCGACTGCCAGGCGACGGAGAAAAAGCAAACCATCGAAATGCCGCCGGAGTTTGCTTACTTGAAGCATTATTATCGTTCCGGCAATTTGAGTCCGTTCAAGCTGTTCAGCCATTATCGGCATTACGGCTTGCCATGGGAAGAAATTCGCGAGCGCATTCGTTTGTCGAATGCGGACGTTATCGGCGTCTCGGCGTTATTCACACCGTTTTATCGCGAAGCCTTTCGTGTGGCAGCCATCGCGAAAGAGTTGGATGCGGCCCGCCCGGTGATTATGGGCGGCGCTCACGTGAATGCCTGTCCCGAACAAGTGCTGAACAACCCCAACGTCGATTTCATTTTGCTCGGTGAAGGCGAGCGCACGTTGCCGCAACTCATTTCTGCATTTGATCATGGCAAAGCAATCGACTCAATTGGCGGCATTGGTTATAAAACAAATGACAAACTGCATTTGCCCGAACACGGCGACCTCATTGACGACATCGAAAGCTTACCGTTGCCGGCGCGCGAATTGATCGATCCGGCGCGCTACACGCTCGGCGGCAAAAGGCTGACGATGCTCGTCACCAGCCGCGGTTGTCCTTACCACTGCACATTCTGTTCAATCTTCCTGACTGCCGGTCGCGAATTTCGTACGCGCTCAATTCAAAGTATTATTGAAGAAATGAAGATTTGCCGTGAGCAATACGGCACGGAGATTTTCGACATTGAAGACGATAATTTCAGCTTCGATCAAAAACGCGCCGCGCAAATTCTCGCCGCCATTCGCGAAGAATTTGGCGAGGGGCAAATCGAATTGCTGGCGATGAACGGCATCTCTGCCGCGAACATCAGTGAGCCTCTTGTTGACGAAATGAAACGCACCGGCTTTCGCGCGCTGAATCTCGCGCTGGTGACCAGCGACAAGCAACAACAACGCGCCACGAAGCGCCCCGGCTCCACGAATCACTTTGATCGCGTCGTCAGCAAAGCCGCAGCCGCCGGCCTCGAAATGGTGAATTACGTCATTCTCGGTTTGCCCGACTCGACGATTGAGGAAATGCTCGACTCCATCATTCATCTCATGCAACGCCCCGTGCTCATCGGCCCCAGCGTGTTTTACGCCACGCCCGGCACCGAGAGTTATCGCCAGTGTTTAGAACGCGGTCTGCTGCCTTCAGCAGAGTTGGCTTTGCAACGCTCAACTTGTTTTCCGGTGGAAACAAAAAATTTCTCCCGCCGCGATCTCGTCACGCTTTTTCAACTCACGCGCTTTTTGAATTTCATCAAGTCGCGGCTGGATGCGCAAACGGCTACCGGAGAATTTGTGCTCGATGAATTGTTAGCTTCGCCGCATATCCCGGAGTTTGTTCCGCAAGCAGGTGAAACTTATCGTTTCTCAAATAAACTTACAGAAATCGAGATTGGCTGTTGGCTTGCGCGCGCTGTATTAAACGAAGGAAATTTGCTGGGAATGAAATTGCTGCGGCGCGAGAAAGAAAAATTAGTTTATAAAGTTTATAAAGAAGAAACGTCGCCACGCATCATCCAGCTTTTTCAAAAGAAAGCCGCGGGAAAATTGATTTACGGCGTGAAAAACGGCTTTGCTTGCACACGGCTGATGGGCAAGTTGAGTTTTGTACTCCAAGTTGTCGATTTTAACAGTAGAGGAGAAGCGTTATGATGTCGATTGTTGACAAGATTTTAGGTCAGCTATCGGGCTTTGATTTATGGTTCGCAATAATCTTGCTTATTATCGGGCTGGCGGGATGCTATTATCTTGGCGAGACGATGCAAGACGGGAAGAGAAAAGTCAAACTCCAATTTGCCTTGATTGGGGCGCTGGTCCTCATCGGTGTTTTGGAGATTGCCGTGCATGCTTTCTTGTTTTCGCCGGCGGCTGTTTTTTCCAATGAAACTGCGGGGATTTTGGTTTTGCGCATCGAAGGCGACGACGCGAAGAATTCTCTGCAACGGGATTTGGTGCGCACGCTGAATACCGAATTGAGCGAAGAAGCGCCTGGCTTTAAGATTATCGTGCGCTCTGAAAACAACATGGTGTCGGAGGATATGGGCCTGGCGTTGGCACATCAAGAGGCCCGGCAGCTAGGCAAAAAAAGCCGAGCTCAATTAATGATCTGGGGAACCCAGGTTGGCGAGCAAAAATTTCATCCGCGGCTCACCATTGTGGAAGATCAGCCGCGAACGTTAACTTTTGGCGAACGAACGCTATCCGCGCAAAATCTCGGTGAAGTGAATCTCTCGCCGGAATTGGTGAGCCATCCGATTCACGTGATTAACTTTGTCATTGGTTACACGCTTTTTGAGCACAAAGACTTTGCCGCGGCGCTGGCGCGTTTCAAAACAATTTTGGCGCGACCGATGACCAGCGCAATTGAGTTAACCGATAGCCGCTACTTTGCCGGAAATTGCCATTTTTATCTGGCGCAAAGTTCCAAAGAACCTGCCTGGCATTTGCAACAAGCCATTGCTTACTACGACACCGTTCTCAGTTTTTATACGGAACAAAATTTTCCCAAAGCCTGGGCCATTGTGCAAAACGATGTGGGCAACGCTTATGTGGATTTGCCCACGGGCGACCGCAGCGCGAATTTGCAAAAAGCGATTTCGGCTTACGAAGCTGCGTTGCGGGTTTACACGGAAAAAGATTTTCCCACCGGCTGGGCCATGGCGCAGAATAGCTTGGGCGTGGCTTATTTGCGGTTGC
Organism: uncultured Cytophagia bacterium; assembly: GCA_964447935.1. Lineage (GTDB taxonomy): Bacteria > Zhuqueibacterota > Zhuqueibacteria > Zhuqueibacterales > Zhuqueibacteraceae > Zhuqueibacter. The sequence continues at coordinate 7,656 of CAYUVM010000126.1, forward strand.
CCACCGGCGATTATGCGAAAAATGTACAAAAGGCCATCACGGCGTTGGATGCTGCGCTACGGGTTTATACGGAAAAGGATTTTCCGGCAGACTGGGCCAAGACACAAAATAATCTCGGTACGGCTTATTCAAATATGAAAACCGGTGATCGCCATGAAAATCTACAAAAGGCTATTGCCGCTTATGAAGCGGCGCTGCGCGTTCGCACGGAAAAAGATTTTCCTTTGGATTGGGCCATCACCCAAAACAATTTGGGGACGATCTATTGGGCATTATCCAGTGACGGCCAGGGTGGCAATCTAGAAAGGGCGATTGCGGCCTACGAAGCGGCCCTGCGCGTGCGCACCGAAAAAGGCTTTCCATTGAAATGGGCCGTGACGCAGAATAATTTGGGCATTGCTTATGCAAGTTTGACCACGGGTGACAAGAAAGAAAATTTGCAAAAAAGTATCGCGGCCTTCGAAGCGGCCTTGCGCGTGACAACCAAAGAAAATTTTCCCGGCGAATGGGCTATGACCCAAAATAACCTGGGCAACGCTTATGTGGATTTGCCCACGGAGGACCGTCACGCCAATCTCATCAAAGCGGTGGCGCATTTTGAAAACGCCTTGCAAATTTGGACGGCGCAGGCGGATCCCGAGGGTTATCAAATGGCGAGCACAAATCTTCAAGACGCGCAAAGCCAATTGCACAAATTAGGGAAGAAATGATGCGTGGTTGAAAAATCATCTTGGATTTGCTAATTTACTTTGTAATTTAAATCTTGAACCTCAACTCACCGCTAATGACGCAATAAGGAGTTTTTATGGCCGTTCAAATTTCAACTTACGAGAAACGATTGGCGCGTGAAATCAAGGAAGTGCCAAAGGAATACCTCCCGAGCTTGCTGCAAATTGTTATCGTGTTTCGTGAAAGTGTGGTCTTGAAGCCTGCCGAAGCCAGTTTCCGGCAAGGTTTGAAAGAAGCATTGGCGGGTGAAACGCGGCCTTTGTCGGAGCTTTGGGATGGTATTGATGCCGAATGAATCCGCCGGATGATTTTTTTTGAACATCAACAATAAATCGACTATATTACACAACATTCAATCAGCAACAAATTTTTCCCCACTCATTTTACCTGTTGATTTCAAAATGAAACTGCAACGAACTATAAAAGCCGTTATCCGCGCCGGAGAAGAGTCCGGCTATGTGGCGGAGTGTTTGGAGTTGCCGGTTGTTACGCAAGGTGAAACACTCGATGAAGTTACGCAAAATCTTCATGAGGCGATTCAGCTTCATCTCGAAGATGAAGATCTGGCCGTACTCGGCTTCGCGCCGAACCCGACGGTTCTAGTAACTTTTGAATTGGAACCGGTTTATGCCTAAATTGCGTCGCCTGTCCGGAACTGATGTTGTTAATATCCTGCGGAATTTCGGATTTTCCGAGTTTTCGCAGCGAGGCAGCCATATCAAATTGCGACGAATTACGGCTACCAGCGAGAAACAAACGCTGACGGTTCCCAACCATAAACAACTGGACACCGGAACCTGCAAAGCCATCTTTCGACAAGCCGCACGATATATTCCGCAAGATGATCTGCGGCAATATTTTTACGAATGACACACTTTCTTTGATTTTCCCGCCATGAACAATCCTACCGCTCATAACGCTCCTTCGCATTGACTCACTTTGGAGGGAGAGATATATAATAATAATGATGGAAATCATCGACAAAATTTTAGATCAACTCACTGGCATTGATCGCGGGGTTGCTGCAATCGCACTGATTATCGTGCTGGCGCGATGGTGGTATGTCACCAAGACCAAGAAGGCCGAACAGAAAATAGCAAAACGCCAAATTTTCTTTGCAGTTGTTATAACTGTAGTCGCTGTTTTAATGATTGCTTTTCATCGGTTATTTTTTTCATCAGATTACACTTTCCCCAAAGGCGCTGTGGGTATTTTAGTTTTGCAAATTGAAGGTGACGAGAAAAACTCTTTGCAGCGGGATTTAGTGAGTACGCTGAATACTGAATTGAGCAAAGAAGCGCCTGAACAAAAGATTGAAGTGCGGGCTTGTGATGATTCTATAATTGAAAGAATCGGTTTACAAAACGCACATATAAGTGCGCGTGAAATTGGTAAAAAATATAATGCCCTTTTAGTGATTTGGGGCAATCGGGTAGGCGAAAAAAAATTTCACCCGCGACTTACTGTTG
>CAYUVM010000127.1:0-9750 GCA_964447935.1 uncultured Cytophagia bacterium
GTCGTCGGCAAGAACCGCTTCACCACGCAAGTTGATGGCGACACGCGCGAGTATTACGTGCATGTGCCCGCGGGTTATACCGGCAATACCGCAGTGCCAATGGTGTTCATGTTTCATGGCAGCGGCCAAAACGGCGAGCAATTCTACAATATCTCCGGCTGGAAGGAAGTGGGCGAGAGCCAGAATCTGCTCACGGTGTTTCCTTCGTCGTTGAGCTACTGCATTGTCGAAGATGGCGTGACCAAGACCGAGACCAAGTGGGCGGAATATCCGGGCGGCATCCAATTTTGTGCGGGCGTCGTCGCGAAAGATGATATCAAATTCACACGCACCATGATCGCCGAATTAAAGAGCAAGTTCAAAGTGGATGCGAAGCGAATTTATGCCGCCGGCTTTTCGAATGGCGGAAAGTTTAGCGCGCGCTGCGCGGTGGAGTTGTCTGATATTTTTGCGGCCACGGTTTCCAGCGGCGGTGGTGGCGCGTTGCCGAACGACACGACATTCACGCCCGTGCGCTTGCTGCCGACGTTGCTGCAATTCGGCACTATAGATGAAAAACTTCTCAAAAAATTGGGAGTCGCCGGCCCGCTGCCCATGAATTTTGCGACACTCTTCTCAACTTATCCCGGGCTCTATGGCAGTTTGCCCAAGCCATTTATCGACGCCTTTAAAGAAAATCCCGCGACCTATGTGGTGAGCGGTGATTCGACCGTTTATCTCGCCGCGGATTACAAGGGCCTTTCGGGCAATCCCAATAACGTGTTCAAGCTGGTGGAAGTGAAAGGGCTGGAGCATGAGTATCCCAACGGCATCAATCATCCGCTCAAAGGCGCGGAGCTGCACTGGGCGTGGATGAAGAATTACACGCTGCCGTAAATGAAAATGTGAAGTTCGACTTGCGCTCAACGATTTTCTAATTGAGTAAAATCTCGCAGCGCCAGTCGGACTTCGCTGTACGCCATAAAATCAACCCAAACTTCGACGAAGAACTATGAAGCGCTCAACTTTATTGTTTGGACTTTTGCTCGCACTGATTAGCTCAGCCACCCTCGCCCAAACTAACGTGCGCGGCTGGCACAAGAATGGGCAGGTCTGGATCATCTGGCAGGTGACGCATGCCGATTCGCCGCAATACGCCATCTACGCCAACCGTGCGAGCTTTACCAATACGCGCAGCGCGACGTTGATTGGCAGATTGTTCTGGCAGGAATGGTCCGGACTGCGGCTTAAAGACACCGCGCGCAGCGATACAGTGACATACAAAATTCCGACCGACGCAGGCGACTATCGCCTGCGCTTGAATGAAGGTCTTTTTGTTGGAACGGTGACAGCAGCAGATGCAGGAACACGCTTCTTCGCAGTGGTGCGACAGGGAGACAGTCTCGTGACAGCTAACAACAGAGTTGCCGTTACGGCCACGTACTCGCGCAATGAGCCGCCCATGTGTTATGAACAATATCGCGGCGCGAATCTCGGATATCCTTTTGCCATTTTTAATATGTGGACTGATGGCCGCGACAACGACGCTGCCGGACGCCCGGATTTTCCCGTCATGGGCAACCGGCATAAGCATGGCGCGCCGCACATTTTCATTGTGGCCGCACAACAAGGAGGCCCGCCGCCGGGGCCATTGCCCGCAACAATTTTCTTGCACGGCGGCAATGGTGAAGATGGATCGCCCGGCGCACGGACATTTCTACCTCCAAACTCACCTGAATTTAACTTAATACCGACAGAAGGACTCATCATCACGCACGAAGATAGGATGTACCGCGAGCGACTCCCTGGAGGTGGCTTGGGAACACAATGGTTTGGTTATTACCGGAGACTCAATCCCTTCTTTCCGATCCTTCCAACTGCGGCGGACACGGTGATCAATTACACGCTGCGGCGCGTCGTTTGGATCAATGACTGGCTCGCGCGAACCGGGGTTATTGATTCCACGCGGCTGACAGTCATGGGACACAGCAATGGCGCCAGAGGCGCGAGATACTTGATGAAAGTCTATCCTCAGAAGTTTTCTTCCGTGACCATGTTTACCAGCATCACGCGAGGGGGCGATTCCCTTAGTTCCAATACTATTGGTAACGCGGAGATGAACCTTCCTACAAACCTTCGCGACCGGAAGGGGCAGGCGGTGAGAATGAATCAGCTTTGGGATTTGACTTCGACCTTTGCACAAGCGCGCGATCTTCCGCTCACCCGTTTGTATGCGGGGAAAAGGGATTTAGAAAATCCAAATAATGTGTGGGATGCGAGTCTTGTTGGGCAATTGCGCAAAGAGGATTCGCTCAGTTATGGCATGCACATTTATTGGGACGAGAGAAAGCACGGGCCGGAGAATATCCCGCCGTGTCACTGGGTGAATAGCACTGCGCCGCTCGATCAAACGCAACGTGACAACGCGGCCTATCAATTTCGCTATCGCTCGAATCAATCGTTTCCCGCGTTTTATCATCATGCCGGAAGGCCGAGCAGCCGCGATCCCGGCAACGGCATTCCAACCAACGGTGACCCGTGGGGAACTTGGGGCGGTTATCACGATTGGGATATTGACACAATTGTCGATCAGCCCGGTAGGTGGGAAGTGACGGCTTTCTTGATTGGCCTCTCTTCCAACGCGGTTGATAATTCTCCGAATGCAAATCTCATTGCCGATCTCGCCATTCGTCGTCCGCAGCAATTCAAACCGAAGGCGGGAAAAGTTTTGCAGTGGTCGGTGACGCGTATTTCGAATGGGCAAGTTCTGCAAAGCGGCACGACGACAGTCGGCGTGGAAGATTTGGTGCGTCTCACCGGCATCACGGTTTTCAAAGACCCCGACCGCGTGCGCATTCGCGTGAGTGACCCGACGGTCACGGTAGAAGAGAACAAATCAGCAACGTTACCGACTCAATTCAGTTTGGCGCAAAACTATCCGAATCCGTTTAATCCGTCAACAGTGATTAGTTTTCAGTTGCCAGTGAAGAGCCACGTGACGCTGCGAGTATTCGACATGAATGGCCGCGAAGTCGCGACGCTGATGAATGGCAATTTCAAAGCGGGAAGCCATGCTGTGACGTTTGCGCCGCCTCGTTCAACCAGCGGCCTTTATTTTTACAAACTCACGACGGGAAAATTTTCGCAGACGCGGAAAGCGATTATGATGAAGTAACGTTGGCGTAATGAAGTCGGATTCGGGCGGTGTGATTTTCTAAGTTAGCAAAATCTCGCCGCTCGGATTCGAAATCTCTTGCTGCTATCCGATTGATTGCTCGTTTCATAGCGTAAAGTTTCTCACGACGAAAGCGAAGATATTATTTTTTGCCTTTCGTCGTTTTAGTTTTATATTTGCCCCGGTGGCCTTCCCGCCCCTGCGATGGTCACATTACCACCGTTTCCCGCCGGCTTTCTTTGCGCTTCCATTTTTTATACCAGCCCTTTGCTGAAAAAACTGCGTTTACCGCGCGAGGCGGTAACGCCGTGCGATGGCATATTTGTTGTCTTAAGCATCAGCAAATAGCAAGAACGGAGCGCCAAGTTAAAGCTTGACAGTCAATTCAAAAAAGCATCTCCGGAGAAGCATCTATGGCAACCTGGCTTGACAATCAGTCGCGAGCACGGACGACGATCTTTTTTCTCTGGTTGACGGCGGGAGAAAGCGCGGCCTGGCTGATTTATAACCTGCTGGGCGTGTCTGTCCGGCAAAACCGCTTCGCGGTGATCATTCTCATCATCTCGTTGAGCGCAACAAACCTGACAGCCATTGTATCCTTTCTCGCCTGGTTTTATCGTGCGTATAAAAATCTCGATTCGACCGGCATTAATACGTTGTATACGCCGGGTTGGGTCATCGGCAGTTTTTTAGTGCCGCTCATAAATTGGATTCGACCCTATCACCTCATGGAAGAAATTTGGCGGGAAAATGCCGAGATGGTGAGTGACTCCAAAAACAGGCCCACGGCTGTGCTCAAATGGTGGTGGGGGTGCTGGGTATTTTTGCAGCTTTGCGCTTATCTTTTCAATTTTGGACCTGACCGCAACGAATTCTTCGCTCCGGCGCGCCATGTTTTTGCGAATGTGGGCCTGTTGCTGCACGTTGCCACCGCGATTTTGGCGACGCAGGTGATTCGACGAATTTCGGCGCTGGAAAGAAAAACTATGGAGAGACGGCGCGTCCGTGAAAGTTCGGTGTTGCAATATGTTTAAATCTTTCAATGCGAAACGAGGTGAACCATGAAAGCGCCAAAAGTTTTGATGCTGATTTTGTTTTGTCTTATGGCAACGATGTTGGATTTTACCCTTTGGGCGCAGGAACCCGGGCCGATAAAAAAATTCTATTGCCCAGATTGTGGCCTCGCGAATTTTGCGACGCACAAATTCTGCGGCGTGTGTGATGCAAAATTGCCGGCGCCAGCACTTACTGCTAATTTGTTTACTAGCGCCGGCTCGACGCTGAAACCGTTTAACCCTGAACTTGATTTCGGACCGGAAGCCGCGACGGAAGCGTTGGCAGGGGCCGGCCTGTTGGCGGGCGCCATCGGATTCTTTGCCGGTGGGTTTGTCGGCGCTGAAATCGACCAGGCTGGATCAGACGGTTATGAGGAATGGGATGGACTTTACGGTTTTGTCGTCGGCGCGCCAATTGGCGAAGTCCTGTTGCTGCCGGTCGGCGTGCATCTGGCGAATAACCGGCGCGGAAACTTGCCGCTGTCGTTGCTCACTTCAATTGGCATCGCAGGCGCAGGCATCTTCGTTGCTATCGCGGCTGAAGAGCCATACGCGCTGCTTACTATCCCGATCTTGCAACTTACAGCTTGCACGGCGATTGAGCGCTCAACCGGCCGGCTGCGATGATTGTAATAATTCATGTCCAGACCAATAAGCGAGCACGTAAATTACCAAACTTTAAAAGAAGGGAATTATTTTATGAAAAAAATCCTCTCTTATTTTATGTTGGCCGCATTAAGCTGCACGGCGTCGTTTTCCACCGCAGTGTACGCGCAGTCGATCTGGCTGGATCGCCGCCATGATAAAACCTTCGGTTTGGAAGTTCTCCGCCCCAATTTCAAAGGCGAAAATAACGATGAGGTTTCAGGCCTGGCGCTCTTTTTGTCCATGCGCGCGCCGCTCTCGAAACAGCTTCATTTTGTGGGAGAGTTGCCTTTTGTCAAAAGCAGCTTCGAGTCAAGCTCCATCTTTTTTCGCGGCGGCTCCCAAAACATGATCGGCAATCCTTATTTGGGATTCGAACTCGGCCGGCAAGGTTCTCCGATTTTCGGGGAGTTCGGAGTTCGTCTGCCCTTCGCTGCCGAAGACAAATTCGGCGCCGCGCTCGTCGGTTTCTCAACCGACTTTGACCGTCTTGAAGCTTTCATTCCCAACACGCTTCCGCTCACGGGAATGCTGAACTATCACCACCGCGAGGTCTCCGGCTTTGCGTTGCGTTTGCACGGAGGCCCCTCGCTTTTGATCAACACTGACGGTGAAGATACGGAGTTATTTCTCGGCTACAGCGCGCAGGCCGGTTACGAATCCGAGCGCTTCAGTTTGTTGGGTGGTTTGATGGGCCGCGCCAACCTGACGGAAGAAGGCGGCGATTTTGGCGAGCGTTCAGTTCATCAACTCGCCTTCAACGCCAGCGCTGGATTGGGCAAAATCAGGCCGGGGATTCATTTCCGGTTGCCGTTGGATGAAGGTTTGAAAGAATCAATTGACTCTGTTTTCGGTTTTAATCTCGGGATTCAGTTTTAGTGATAAACGCCGCGTGCCGTTGCGCGGAAAATTCTCCGGCGCGACGGCACCGGCCTCTACATGGCGCTCTTCCGCCTCTGCAAACCATTTAACATTTGGAGCAAGCTCATGGCAACTCAAGATCGAGAAAGAAGCAATATGCTGCGCCACGCCGAGCAGCGCTTGGTGCAATATCTTTGTAAACGCTTGCCGTTGTGGGTGACTTCGGATATGTTGACCGCGTTTGGTTTTTTCGGCAGCATCGTTATTTGCTGGGGCCTGTGGCAGGGAGAAAGCAATCGTGTCTTTCTGCTGTTTTCCATCCTCGGGCTAGTTATTCACTGGTTCGGCGATTCACTGGACGGGCGGCTTGCTTACTACCGCAACCAACCGCGGCAATGGTACGGCTGGGCGCTTGATATCAACACCGACTGGACTTCGATCTGTATCATCGGCCTCGGTTTCTATCTTTATCTGCCGGCCTACCAGATCGTTGCTGCGTTGTTTGTGGTGGTTTATGGCGGCGCTATGATCATCGCTTTGCTGCGCTATAAAATTACGAATCAATATCAGATCGACTCATTTTATTTGGGGCCGACCGAGCTGCGAATTCTGCTCGCCGCAGTTTTGCTGGGGGAAATGTTTCGCGCCAATACGCTGTTGCAATTTGGCCTCATCGGCTCCCTGCTGCTTATCGTTTTCAATTTGTTTGAGCTGTACCGGCTGCTGCGGTTGGCGGATCAGAAAGATCACGCCGAGAAAGCCGCAGAGCAAAAGCCGTTAACGAGCCTTGAATTAATCAATGTTCCCGGCCTTTAAAAGTTTCGCGCTTTCGATGCCGCAATTCTAATTAGAACATTACTGGAAGTAGATCATGCAACGGTCACTAATTTTTTTAACAAGGTTATTGGTTTTTGGGGTTGCGGGTCCGTGGCTCTTCGCCCAAAATGAATTATGATCTGCAGGTGATCATTAGATGGAGACATTGATATTCCTTTCTGATGGTTTAATAAACTCCTAGTGAGAAAACCCGATTACAAGCTTATACCAAAGAAAAATAAAGAACAGCGAGTAGTTTAAAAAGCAGACAAAAATTATTGAGAGATTATGGGTTTGATAATGTAAATTAAATATTGTTATTGCGAGTGCAGCTTAAATATGCTTCTCAAAGATTACTCCCGCAGGAATGGCATTTCAAGCTTAATAAGGTTACTATGGATGGTGATTAAACAGTTTTCCGTCCGAAGTGAAAACCGATCATGAGCTTACATTAACATATAATAAAGCAACAGCGATAAATTTAAAATCAGACAGATACTATTTTTGCTGTAAGAATTTCACCATTTATTGGGTAGGTTTTTGTCTTATAGCCTGGTTTCCCCGCGAATTCAGTATAAAGTAACTTTGCTCTCAGGTCGTGACCGCATCTTTTGAAATGGGAAAGTTATTTAATTGCCATTTCTACCAGATTTCCGCAATAACCGCCGGCTGGCCCGTTGCGAAAATTCTGTTGACTTCGGTTGAATGGTTCTCTATCTTTCAGAAAAGAATTTACTCCAACGAAAGATATTGTTGACCACTAAATGAATACGGTTATCCAGTATTTGCGTATCCGCCCTCGGTGTTGGTGTTGTTTAAATAAACTGGTGTTATGGAGCCTCGTTTTTTTTCCCGCCGCTATTAAAGCCGCCGATACTTCACCCAAACTAACGGTTCAGGAAAACTCCTCGCGAAATTTGCGCTTTCATATCGCCCTTCCCGCGCCAGTTTTTACGAAAAAAAAAGTAGACCAGCAAATCTATGATTCCATACAACTCGAAGGTTTTACCGCCCAACCTCGCAGCGGTTTTGACGAGATTCCAATTTTAACTTACACTGTCGTGTTGCCGCCGGAAGGCGATTGGAAAATCCGGTTTGCCACGACGATGGGGGAACGGTTTTTGGGAAAAAATCTTCTTCCGGCTAAATCCGATTCACGACTGCTGCAACAGGCGAGCATAACGCTGGCAACGGAGTGGCCGCCGGTGCGCCTGGAAGAAACCGGCTTCTGGCGCGGGTATCGGCTTGGACGGCTGGAGATTTTGCCGTTACAAATGGCCGGCGACGAATTGCAATTTTTTTCTGCCCTGGATATTCATATTGATTTCAAACCGCGGACGCCTTCAGAAGAAAATATACTGACCGGCCGCGCAAAGCAGCCGATCCGTACGCCCACCAACATTGAACAACTGGTCTTAAAATCGGCGTTGAATTTCCCCAGCGCCCAAAATTGGCGCCGCGATCCCGCGCCAGAAAGCAATGAAACTTCCTTGCCGTTTGCCGCTGGTCCGGCGATCAAAATGGCGATTGAAGCGGAGGGACTTTATACTGTCTCATATCGGATGCTTGATAGTCTCGGCGTCAACCCCGGCGCGTTGAATCCAACGCATTTTCAAATTTGGCATAAGGGCCGTGAAATTCCGCTGCGGTTACAGGACGATGGCGACGTGCAATTTGAACCGGGAGAAACGATTGAATTTTTCGGTGAGCGGCTGGCCGGCGAGAAAAGTTATTTCAACCATTTTGCCAAACAGAATATTTATTGGTTGAGCTTTGCCGGCGAACTCGGCAAACGCCTGGCGCAGCGAAAGCTTCCGGTGGTTCCGGCCCCTCCCGTCAATTTTTTTAGTGAAACGCTGCACTTTGAAGAAGAAAAGATCTATTACGCCGGCGACAATGATTTAGAAATTTATTCCTCCGCGATCAGTCCCGGTGAAACCTGGATCTGGCAGCGGCTTTTTGGCGGTGAGTTGTTTCAAAGCAATGTGACTCTGTTCAATCCGGTGACGGTAAATGCTCCGGTCTGCAGTTTGCGCGCGCGCGTGCGCGGCACCACGATTGATCAGATCACCCCGAGCCATCATTTGCGCTTTCGGATAAACGGGAACACGATTGGCGACACTCGTTTTGATGATACGGAGGAAGTTGTTTTTCGCGCCGCCTTTCCCAGCGTCTGGTTGCGCGAAGATAACAATATCTTGCAAATTCTCTCCGTCAACGATACCGGCGCCGAGCTTGATCAGGTTTATGTCGACTGGTTTGAGATTGATTACTGGCGGCAATACACGGCGAGCAATAATAGCCTCGTTTTTCACGAGCCGGAAAATGCCAAGCAAACGTGGGCGCAATATCAGATCGACAATTTTACCTCCAATGCGATAACGCTTTTTGATCGCCGCAATCACGAGGTGCTCGACGGCTTCACGACAACGCCGTCAACACCGGGCCGCTTTCAAATTGCTTTTTTGGATTCTGCAGTGACGGGACGCGATTATTTTGTGCTCGCGGCCTCGGCGCAGCGCGCGCCGGATAAAATTTGGGTTGATTCACCATCGGATTTGCGGGCCACGACGAACGCCGCTGATTACATTTTAATCACGCATGCCGATTTTCTTGACGCGGCCCAACGTCTGGCGGCCTACCGCCGGCAGTATCGCGGTCGCAATGCGAAAGATCGTTTTGACAACATGCGCGTGGCCGTGGTTAATGTTGAAGATATTTATGACGAGTTCAGCTTTGGCATTTCGCAGCCGGAAGCGGTGCAGGCATTCTTGCGTTATGCGTATGCGCATTGGCAAAAACCGGCGCCAACGTTTGTTGGACTTTTGGGAGACGCCAGCCTCGATCCGAATTTTTATATGCTCGGCAGCAACAAGCGCAATTTTATTTTCACCATTGGCAATCCGGTGAGCGACAATCGTCTCGTGTGCTTCGACGGGCCGGAGGATTTTCTGCCGGATATGTTTATTGGCCGTCTCTCCGCCGAAACCCCGGAACAGGCGCAAACGCTGGTGGATAAAATTGTGGCTTACGAGCGCGCTGCAATTGGCGATTGGAACAAAACGTTTATTTTTTTAAATGGCGGCATCAACAGTTTCGAGCAGGGGACTTTTCGGCAACAATCCGAATCGTTGATTGCAAAAAATGTTGAGGCGGCGCCGGTTCGCGGTCGCGCCGTGCGCACTTATAAAACCACGCCCGACCGCGTGCTGGGCGAAT
>CAYUVM010000128.1:0-9717 GCA_964447935.1 uncultured Cytophagia bacterium
TCGGCGTCAGCGGCGACGGCGACACGGCTTCTATCGGCATGGGGCAATTCATTCACTTGATGCGCCGCAATTTGCCGATGATTTATATTATCGAAGACAACGGTTGTTATGGTTTAACCAAAGGCCAGTTTTCTGCAACCGCCGATCTGGGCTCGAAACTCAAAACCGGCGTGGTCAACGATCTGCCGGCGATCGATACCTGCATGCTAGCGTTTGAGTTAGGCGCCACGTTTGTAGCGCGTTCATTTTCCGGCGATAAAAAACAGTTGTTGGCCATTTTGAAAGCGGCCATTGCTCACGGCGGCACGGCGATGATCGATGTGATTTCACCGTGCGTCACGTTCAATGACCATGAAGGCTCGACCAAAAGTTATAGTTACGTCAAAGATCACGAAGAACTGCTTGGCGATGTGAGCTTCGTGCCGTTCTTTGAAGACATTACGATTGAATATGACGCCGGCACCACCAAGGAAGTGACGATGCATGACGGTTCGCGGTTATTGCTCTCCAAATTGCCCGCCGATTACGATCCGTCGAATGCGCTCGATGCGACCCGCTTGCTCGGCGAATCCAAGTTACGCGGCGAATTATTGACCGGAATATTTTATGTTAATCCAACGGGCACCAACTTTATTGACCTGTTGAATATCGTTGCTGAACCGTTGAATACGCTACCGCTCGAACGGGTGCGGCCCGGCCGGCGGGCTTTGGATGAATTAATGGAAGAGTTGAAATAGCATCCGCCGTTCAGCATCTGCGTGCTAAGCCGATATTGATCTGATGGCAAATTTTTCTCTTCGACGTATCCACGTTCTTTGAATAAAGAGAAGGCGATTTTTATGATTTAAAATCGCCTTTTCCTTTTTATCTTTTTTGCTTTATGAATTTGTAGCCGCCGTTCAAACCATGCGAGGTGAACTATGGAACTGCTGAAAGTTGCTGACGTGCCGGCAACCACAGTGACAAAAGAAACTACGGTGATTGAAGCCATCAATGCGATGGTCAAGAATCGCGTCGGTGCGGTAGCCGTCGTGGACCGCGATTATTTGCAGGGCATTTTTACTGAACGCGATGTGATGATTCGTGTCGTGCAGGCACGACGCAATCCGGAAACCACCCGCATATCCGAAGTCATGACAGTTGCGGTACAAACCGCTTCTGCGGATACTTCGGTTCATCAAGCCTTGTCACAAATGATTGAGCAGCATGTTCGTCATTTGCCGATTATCGACGGCAACGGCCGGATTCTCGGCATGTTATCGATTCGTCACCTGCTGCAGCACCGCGTCGAAAATTTGAGCCACGAGTTGGAAGCCGTTGATGCGTATTTGACTGCAGATGGCATCGGTGGCTGAGATGTCAAAAAAAAATTAAAGCTGCTGCCTCTCTGGCTTGAAGCTAAAGGTGGAGCAGCTTGGGCAAGATGATCCATAGCGCTCAAAACCTTCACGTAAATTCTGCGCTGAAGGTGCGGCGTTTAATATTTATCGTGAGAAAAATCAACGATTCGCTGTCTATTCTATTAAACCGGTACACAATTACCACAAATCATTCGCGTCGTCCGGAGTGGAGTCACTGGGCATCAGATTTCGACGCTGCTCACCATGACCAAGAAATTAAGATAAAAGTGTAGCCGCGAGAAATGTTCTTACCGGTTCAAATTAATTTAATTAAATGGCGAATCAAGTATGGTTACTCAAAACTTCATCGAAGACATTGGTACAACCCGGCCAATAACAATGATTGATCATGATTGGATTGTCTCCCGGCGCGAGGCCGTAAAACAGTATCTCTGGAAAAGATGGGCTCTCAACAGCCATGACTTGGAAGAGGTGTTGCAAGAAACCATGGTCGCCGCGCTGCAAAGTTTCGACAAGTACGAGGCCCGCAACAACGCCGAGCCGGGAACGTATTTGATCGGCATCGCTAAAAACGTGGTGCAAACCTATTTTCGCCGCCGGGATCGCCACGAGCACCGGCGTGCTTCCATCGAAATGGCCGAGACCATTGGTGTGCTCTTTCGGGATGAAACCGAAGCCCAGGAACTCGCCGAATTACTGCGGGAAAAATTTGCAAAATTACCGAAAAAATATGTCCAAGTTTTGGAGTTAATATACTACCAAGATTATAAAGAAGGCGATGCCGCTGCTGAGATGGGCATTCCCGTTGATAAATTTTATAGCTTGAAATCAGATGCGCTCAAGCGTTTAAGGAAACTCTGTAAAAACGATCCCCGGTTTCGACCTTAAACCCGGGCGCAGAATTTTTTTGAAGGAGAATTTTCGATGTTGTGTACCTACCAGAATCGTCTCGATTACATTGCCGCTTATGTGCGAGGCGCGCTTCCCGAGACCGAACAAGAAACGTTTGAAGCGCATTTTCTCGGATGCGATGAATGCCTTGCCAATATCCGGTTAATGGAAAAAACCGCCATCACCATGCGCCATTACGGTAAAACCATTTTTGCCGAAAATTTTCGAATCACCTGGTCCGAGCGGCTCAAAACCTGGTGGGAAGAACTGCCGTTGTCGCCACAATGGAAGAGTGCAATTCCGGCTCTGGCAACTTATCTTGTTATCATTGGTATCTTGAGCACCGGCTATATCTGGCTCAAACCCAACTTGTCAATGAGCGGTTTTGGCCATACCGCCTCCAGTGAAATTAACACCGGCAGCAAAAATTCCGCCTTGACCAATTTGCAACATTATGACTGGGCCCAACCGGCGCCTAACACCACAGAACCCGAGCTTGTTACCCGGCTGACGGAGATTCAACCGATTTATCAAGGGGAAAAATATCGTCTGGCAGCAGATCGTCTCACTGAGGTTGTCGAAAAATTTCCCCAATCCCTCGAAGCGCGTTTATACCTCGGCATCAGCCAGCTTTTTCTCAATCATAATCACACCGCTCTCGCCATTCAAAATTTAGAAATACTCATACAATCTCATCCGGATCTTGCTGCGGCGCGCTGGTATCTGGCCCAGGGTTATATTAAAGAAAGCCGCTTTGATGCAGCCCGGCAACAGTTGACCGCCCTCAAAAAGCAAAATGATTCCTACTTTGGCCCGCAGGCCGTGAAACTGCTGGCAAAACTCAACAAATAATTTTCAAAAAACGTTTATTAAATTTTATAGCCCGTCGACTTTTTGTAAGTCACGGGCTTTTTGTTTAGGTTGATTTTCATCTTGCACTGAATAGCGGTTTTTTCTAAATTGACAACACGATGAGCTTTTTTTTACGCATGCTTTTGTTGGCACTGCCGGCCATTTTATTAATTTACGTTTATGTCAGCCGGCGTTTTACCGATGCGGTTCAACAGCTAACTTCTTGGCCGCATTCAACGCTACGGCGGGGCAAATGGTTGAGCATTGGGTTTTTGCTGCTCTATCCCGTGCTTCTACTGCTCACGACGATTTTCAATGTCGTCACCTTCAGTAATGCCTTGAGCAGCGGACAACTCTGGAGCAAAATTCTTTTCATTTTTCCTTTTTGGATTGGCCTCCTCGTCGTGGTCGAGTTGGTGCCATTGTTGCTCACGGTTGATTTGGTCCGTCTGCTGCTCTGGCCGTTCTATAAAAAACACCAGGCGCTTTGGAGTAAATCGCAGGCGTGGGTCACTGTGATCTTGGGGGCAGTTATTGGGATTTATGTGCCCGCCCGTATTTGGCACGACACCTATTCATTGCGGCTCACGCAACGCGCGGTAAAAATTCCCAACCTGCCCGAGGCATTGGAGGGTTTTCGCATTGTCCACTTGAGCGACTTGCAGGCCGATCTCTACACCGGCGCACAGAAAATGCAACTCTATATCGACCTCGCCAATGCGCAACGTCCCGACCTCATCGTTTTTTCTGGTGATCTGGTGACGCGCGGCACCGAGCATATCACCGCGGGAGCCCAAATGATGGGGCGTTTACGCGCCTGGCTCGGCGTTTATGCCTGCCTCGGCGATCATGATTACTGGGCCAATCCGCAACTTGTCGCGCAGCAGTTGCAGGCCAATCAAGTCCTCGTCCTGGAAGATTCAGTTTTGTCGCTGGCTGCGAACCAAATCTCATTGACGATTTTAACCAATGTTTACAATCGTCGTCCCTCGCCGGTAACCCTCGCGCGTCTGCGTCAACAACGCAATGACAGCGCCGCCGTGCATCTGGTATTATCCCATCAACCGTCGGGGGAGCTTATTCAATTCGCACAGAAAAATGGCTATCACCTTTTGCTGGCGGGTCACACCCATGGCGGGCAGGTAGTGTTTAAGCCATTCGGCATTCCGCTCTCGGCTTCGCACATGGAAACGCAGTATTATTCAGGATTTTATCAAGTCGGTGATTTGCTTTTGAGCGTGACCAACGGTTTGGGATTAACTTTCGCGCCGTTTCGTTATCAGGCGCCGGCGGAAGTGACGCTCATCGTGCTCACGCGTCAATCGTAGTGGGCAAAATGTAAATTTAAAACGGAGTGTCTCTTCATGTCCAGTATCGATAGTTTTATTGCACAATGGGAATTCGAATTTCAAATCACCCTGAATGTGATGCGCGCGATTCCCGAAGACAAAAGCGACTTCAAGCCGCACGAAAAGTTTTTCACGGCGCGTAAGCTCGCCTGGCATCTGGTTCGTATCGAAGATATTTTTGGCCGCGGCGTGCTCAAAGACAAAATTATTATCGGCCAAAGCATGCTCCCTGCCGAGCCACCGGCAACAGTGGCCGAGATGGTCGCCATCTACGAGAAACAGCATCCTGAAATCGTCAACAGTTGGCGCACGCTGGATGACGCCGCCCTGCAACAAAAAATTCCCTTTGTCATGCCAGACGGTGTGGTGAGGCGGGAATTGCCGCGCAAAGCATATCTGCGGATCACGCTCATGCATCACGTCATCCACCATCGCGGCCAGCTCACGCTCATGCTGCGATTGATGGATGCGAAAGTGCCGAGCATTTACGGCCCGACCGCCGACGAACCGTGGAAATAAACTTGCGTTCGTAGTAACGCCTTCAGGCGTTTTCTTTCCATTGAAACAGCAGTGCCTGAAGGCGCTACGACGAGCTTACTTTCTTGATCAAAATTTCTCTATGCACAACCCGCATCCCGCAACAAGCCTCTTTCACCCTGTCGTTACCGAATGGTTTTCCCAAACGTTTGGGAAGCCCAGTCCGCCGCAAGAAAAGGGGTGGCCGCAAATTGCCGCGGGAAAAAGTGTTTTAATTCTCGCACCCACCGGCTCCGGCAAAACGCTCGCGGCGTTTCTTTCGTGCCTCAATGATTTGTTCGAGCAAAGTCTCGCTGCTGACAAGGAGACGTTTGAGAAAAATCATCTCGGCGGCATTCACACCCTTTACATTTCCCCGCTGAAGGCGCTGAATAACGACATTGAAAAAAATTTACAAACACCGTTGGCGGGCATTCGCGCCACTGCCAAACAAATGCAGTTCGAGGCCCCGGAAATTCGAGTATTGGTGCGCACCGGCGACACGCCGAGCGAAGTTCGCGCGAAAATGCGCCAGCGGCCGCCGCACATTCTCATCACCACGCCGGAATCGTTGTTCATCATGCTCACCTCCGAGCGGGCGCGCGAAATGTATCGCACGGTAAAATACGTCATCGTCGATGAAATTCACGCGTTGTGCGATCAAAAACGCGGCGTGCATCTCTCCCTCTCGCTCGAACGGCTGGCACATCTCTGCCGCCAAGATTTTGTCCGCATCGGCCTCTCTGCCACGCAACGCCCGCTCGAAAGAATCGCCGCTTTCCTCGGCGGCCAAACCCAACAACCTCGGGCTTCGGATCATCAAACCTCGGACCTTTCCCCCCGTCCCGTGGAAATTATTGATTGCGGGCAAAAGAAAGAGGTTGATCTTAAAATCATCAGCGTGGTCGAAGATTATGGCAGCTTGCCGGATGACAGCATCTGGCCGGAAATTACGAAGCAGCTATATAGCTTGATCCAACAGCATCGCACGACGTTGATTTTCACCCTCATGCGCGCGCAAGCGGAGAAGATTGCGAAACGTTTAAATGACTGGCATCACCAGCAAACGCAAGCCGCAGAAGAATTGGTGCAAGCGCATCACGGCAGCCTCTCCAAAGAAATTCGTCTTCAAATGGAAGACAAACTCAAACGCGGTGAATTGCGCGCGCTGGCCGCGACTTCGTCGCTTGAGCTTGGCATTGACATTGGCTCGATCGATTGCGTCGTGCAACTCGGCTCGCCGAAATCCGTGAGCCGCGCTATGCAACGCGTCGGGCGCAGCGGCCATCTCATTTCTGCCACCAGCAAAGGCCGGTTCTTTCCACTTTTTCGCCACGACATTGGCGACCTCGCGATGATTGTGCGCGGTATGTTTGACGGCGCCATCGAAGAAACCCGTGTGCCGGAGAATTGTCTCGACGTGCTCGCGCAGCAAATCGTCGCGATGGTCAGCGTTGACGAGTGGAATCCCGATGCGCTTTATCAAATCATTCAGCAATCGTATTGCTACCGCCAGCTCTCGCGCCAACTTTTTGACAGCGTGCTCGACATGTTGAGCGGCAAATATCCTTCCGATGACATGCGCGAGTTGCGGCCGAAAATTTCGTGGGATCGCGTCAACAACAAACTCATCGCGCGGCGCGGCGCCAGATTGGCGGCGATCATGAATGGCGGCACGATTCCCGACCGCGGCTATTACGGCGTTTATATCGCCGACACCAATATCAAAGTCGGTGAAATGGAGGAAGAGTTTGTGTTTGAGTCGCACATCGGCGATGTTTTTTATCTCGGCTCGTCGGAGTGGCGCATTACCGGCATCGAGCGCGATCGCTTCTGGGTAACGCCAGCGCATACCGAACGCCCGCGTCCGCCTTTTTGGCGCGGCGATTCGCTTTATCGCGATTACGAAACCGGCCGGCGCGTCGGCGAATTTCGGCGCAAGGTGCAGGAGCGCATGGTTTTGCCGGAAGCTTTAAATTGGTTGATGGAAAACCATGCGATGGATCGCTGGTCCGCAGAGAATTTGCTTGCCCATTTTACCAAACAAATTGATCTGGTCGGCACGTTGCCGACCGACCGGCAAATTATAGTCGAGCAATTTTATGACGAAGTCGGCGATCCTCGTTTATACATTCATTCGGTTTTCGGTGGCAAAGTCAACGCGCCGTGGGCCTTTGCCCTGCAGCATAAAATGGAAGAACTCACCGGCGTCGAAGTGCAGAGCCAGTTCGACGACGACGGGCTGATGCTGCGCTTTGTCGATATCGCGCAGCCGCCGCCCTTGGAACAATTGCTTGCTCTCACCCCCGAAGAAATCGAAGAGCGCAATTTCAAAGCGCTGACCACCACACCGCCGTTTGCGACGCGCTTTCGTTACAACGCCGCGCGGGCGTTGATGCTGCCGCGCACGACGCCGCAAAAGCGCATGCCGCTCTGGCAACAACGCATGCGCGCCGCCGATCTGTTGCAGGCGACACGCAAATTCGACGACTTTCCGCTCATCATCGAAACCTATCGTGATTGTTTACGCGATGCGTTAGATTTAGAAAATTTAAAACGCGTCATTGCCGATATTCATGCGGGCAACATTGCCGTGCATTTCGCACAAACCGAATTTCCTTCGCCGTTTACCGGCAATTTGCTGTATAATTTTCTCGCCAATTACATGTACGATTTCAACGAAGTGCGTCTCTCGCAACACGCACGGGCGTTAGAGGTCAATCGCGAATTGCTGCACGAGGTGTTGAACAACGGCCCGGTGCCGGCGATTATCTCATCCGAAATCGTGCAAAACGCCGAGAATTATTGGCAATACCGCGATCATCAACGCCGCGCTCGCAGCGTCGAGGATTTGCTGGAAATCATCAATGCGTTGGGTGATGCAACGACGGAAGAATTGCGCGAACGGTGCGATGATAAGTTGGAGGAGTATTTGAAGCTGTTGCAGGAGCAGGGGCGGATTACGAATTTCAATTTTCCTTTTAATGGGGAAACGCAATCCCGATGGATCACTGTTGAAAAAAAAGCTTTATACGAAGAGGTGTTCTAAAAGATAAACAGCGGCGCTTGAGTAAGACGATTTTTCAAACACTGCAGAAAGTTAAAAAATTTAATAATTGACTTTTGCCGCAAACTTTTCTATCTTGTCGGCACCAAATCAAAGTCCCGCTTGCGGGATTCACTTTTCCCCCAATTGCAGAGGAGGCAGGAAAATGGATGGTTTGCTTTGGTTTTTGCTCATTGGTCTCGCCGCGGGTTGGTTGGCTGGACAGCTTATGAAAAAACGCAGTCTGGGTCTGGTTGGCAATTTAGTCGTCGGGGTGATCGGTTCTTTGCTCGGCGGCTTTTTATTTGGGCTGCTTGGATTATCAGCCTATGGCCTGATGGGCTCGCTGGTCACCGCCGTGGTCGGCGCGATCGTTCTGTTGTATCTCGTCGGCGTGCTCAAAAAAGCTTGAGAAGTTTATCGATTTTCTCCAACAAAAATGCCGTGCTGAAATAATATTCAGCACGGCATTTCATTGTTAACTACTCACTGACAACTGCTCACTGAACACCGGCCCTTACTTCCTCTCCGTCAGCGCTTTTTTCCGCGCAGCTTCAAATTCATCGCCCGGCACCCAGCTTGGCGCCGCGTCGGCGTTGGCAACTTTTAGTCCTACTAAAAAGAACAATTGTGCATCTTCCACCGCCCCTTCGAGATTCCAACTGTCGTTGTATTCGTCGCTCGGCTGATGATAATTCGTTGCTTCCCATTTCTCTGCCTGCTCTTTGCCCCAACCCACGGGTTTGCCGATCACTTCCAAGCCGGCATCGCAATACGTGGCCGGAATGCCGATTTTGGCAAAATTAAATTGATCCGAGCGGTAGAAAAATCCTTTATCGGGAAACTCATCGCCTTTTACCACTCTCCCCTGCCACGCGGCAATTTCTTTCACGAATCCATCCATGCTGGATTTGCCCATGCCGACGATGGCGAGATCTTTCGTGCGCCCGAGAATCGCCACGCCGTCGATGTTGATATTGGCGGCGAGATAACCGGGATGCACCGGCGGATCCGCGCAAAACTTTTGTGAGCCGAGCAAGCCGGATTCTTCTGCCGCGACCGCGGCAATCATGATCGAGCGTCGCGGGCGTTGCTCCGCCGGCATTTGCGCAAAAGCTTTTGCAATCGCCAAAACCGCCGCCGTTCCGGAAGCATTGTCCAGAGCGCCGTTGTGAATCGAGTCACCATTGGCCGGGGTGCCGATGCCGAGATGGTCGTGATGCGCCGAATAAACCACGTGCTCTTTGCTCAATACCGGATCGCGGCCCGGCAAAACCCCGACGACATTGGCGGTTTTCAAGCTGCGGATTTTGTTGGTCATTTCCAGCGAAACGGTTACGCCCAATGCGACCGGCTTAAAATCGCGGCGTTCGGCTTTGGCGCGCAGCTCATCGAGGTTTTTTCCGCCGAGCTGCGCGAGCTGTTGGCTCGCGGCCTCGGTGGCCCACGCCTTCATTTTAACTGCCGGCGCGGCGCCGGTTTGCGGCAATTCAAATTGCTCGCCCGTCCACGAGCTTTGCACGACTTGAAATTTATAACCGGCCGACGGCTCTGTATGAATAATGATCGCCCCGGCCGCGCCTTTTTTTGCGGCGATCTCGTATTTGTAAGTCCACCGTCCGTAATACAGCCGGGTTTTGCCGGCAAATAAATTGGGATCGCTCGCGGGATCATTGTTTATCATCAAAAAGATCTTTTCGAC
>CAYUVM010000129.1:0-9664 GCA_964447935.1 uncultured Cytophagia bacterium
AAAGCCTCGAAGTTGTTTGAAGAAAAATCGTCAATCTAATTAACGAAACTCAGTAAAGACACTAAACAATGAGTGTTTGCTTTTTTGAAAATTTCTTTTATTATGCTGAGGGGGAAGCTATTCTGATAAACGTTACCCGTTTTCATTTATGAACCATTATTTCTCACCTGTAAGGCTGTGACTTATTCTCTTTGGAGGTTACAAAATGTTATTCAAATTACGGATGAAATCTCGTCGCCAACTTCAGTTCATGCAAACAAGCGAAACAAGCCTCGCGTTCATTTTGGCCTTTTTAGCTTTTTTTATCTTTCCCAACCAGGCCTCGGCGCAAACCACGGTTTTCTTCAATGAAATTCATTATGACAATGATGGCACCGATACCGGCGAAGCCATTGAAATTGCCGGGCCGGCAGGAACCGACCTCACCGGCTGGAGCATCGTGCTTTACAATGGCTCAAATGGCGCGAGCTACGATACCAAAACCCTCAGCGGCACGATTCCGAATCTTGGTGGCAGCGGCTTTGGCGTGGTGGTCATCACTTATCCCGCCAACGGTATTCAGAACGGCTCACCCGATGGCATGGCTTTGGTGCATGGCGCAACCGTCGTGCAGTTTCTCAGCTATGAAGGCAATTTCACCGCCACCAATGGCCCAGCCGCCGGTTTGATCAGCGTCGATATCGGTGTGGCTGAAGTTGCCCCCTCGACCGTCGGGCACTCATTGCAATTGAGCGGGAATGGTTCGACTTACGAAAATTTCACTTGGCTCTCCCCTGTTGCCAATACGTTTGGTGCTTTCAATACGAACCAAACTTTTAGCCGTGTCGACGTGGCGCCGCGTGTGAGCACAACGACGCCGATAAATAGCGCCACGAATGTTTCAGTCAACAGCGACATCACCCTCACGTTCAGTGAACCGGTGAATGCTTCAGGTATTTGGTTTAATATTTCCGGCGCCACAAGTGGTTTTCACACGGCCACGGTTAGCGGCGGGCCAACCACGTTCACACTTGATCCTGATGTTAATTTTGCCAACAATGAAAACATCAGCATCACGGTTTTCGCCGCGAATGTCACCGATCAAGACGCCGACGATCCACCCGATAGTATGGCTGCAAATTTCAATTTTAGTTTTACGACAGTGGCCGGTGATTTGGCGCCAGCGGTGGCGAGCACTTCGCCCGCAAATGGCGAGGCGAGCGTGAGTGTCGCAACAAATATTACGATCAATTTCAGCGAGCCGGTGAATGTGAGTGGCAATTGGTTCAACCTCAACGGCGCGATTAGCGGTGCGCACACCGCAGCAGTGAGCGGCGGCCCAACGAGTTTCACGCTTGATCCGAATCTCGATTTCGTGACGAACGAAACCGTGACGATTAACATTTTCGCGGCGAATATCACGGATCAAGATGCGATTGATCCGCCGGATAACATGGCCGCGGATTACACGTTTACGTTCACGACGCCATCAATTATCATCAACGAAATTTTGGCCGATCCCAGTTCCACCAACGGCGATGCGAACGGCGACGGAACGATCAACGCAACCCAGGACGAATTTGTCGAGCTTATCAATGTTTCCGGTGCGGCGCTCGATATTTCCGGTTGGACGCTGTCGGACGCGCTGCAGGTACGACACACGTTTCCGATTGGAACGATTATTCCGAATCTCTGCGCGGTTATTGTGTTTGGCGGCGGCACGCCTAGCGGCGCTTTTGGCAATGTAACGGTGCAAACGGCAAGCACAAATCAATTGAGTTTGAATAACACGAACGAAACAATTACCCTAAAAAATGGCGTGACCATTATTGCAACGTACACGTATGGCGCGGAGGGTGGCAACGATCAATCACTGACGCGGAATCCCGATATCACCGGCGCGCTGCCGCTCGTTCAGCACACGACAGCAACGGGCGCGACCGGCCGCTTGCATTCGCCCGGCGTCAAAGTTGATGGCACATCATTTTCCGGCTGTCCGTCATCAAGTACGGTAAAAGAGATTTTTGAAATTCAAGGCGCCGGTTTGGCCAGTCCGTTTGCCAATCAAAACGTCATCACGGAGAACAATGTGGTGACCGCGTTGGCCGCGAATGGTTTTTTTATGCAGACGCCCGCAGCGCGCAGCGATAACAATGCACAAACTTCCGACGGTATTTTTGTTTTTACCGGTGGTGTGCCTACGGTGCAAGTTGGTGACCTTGTCAATGTCACTAGCGCGGTGATCGAGTTTTTCAATTTCACCGAATTTAGCAACGGCCCCACAGTGACGGTGGTTTCATCCGGCAACCCATTGCCGCTACCCGTTCAATTCGACAACGTGACGCCGTCGCCGAATCAGCCGCAAGCCGCTGTCGAATTTGAGCGTTTTGAAGGCATGTTGGTACAAATCGCCAATGGCGTCGTCGCTGCCTCGAATCAAACATTTGGCACTGATCCGATTGCCGAAGTTTTGGCCGTCGCAGGTTCGACTCGTCCATTCCGCGAAACGGGAATCGAATATCCCGGTCGCGTCGGTCTGCCGGTGTGGGATCGCAATCCGGAAATTTTTGAATTTGATCCGGATCGTCTCGGGCAGCCGAATATGATGATTCCGGCGGGTTCGACTTTTTCTGCGACCGGCATATTAGGTTTTGAGTTTGGCGATTACGAATTTTGGCCGACCTCCTATTCCGTTCAAGTACCAACATTTCCTCGTGCCGTGCGGCCACGCAACGCCGGTGAATCGACGATTGCAACGCTCAATCTGCATCTGTTTTACGACACCATCGATGACCCCGGCAGCGATGATGTTCGCACGCCGCAAGCTTATGCGGATAAATTGAATAAGCTCTCGCTGTATATTCGCACGTTGCTTGACGCGCCGAATATTCTCGCGGTGCAAGAAGCGGAAAAGCTGCAAGTTTTGCGCGATTTGGCGGACAAGATTAAAACCGACGATGCCGCATTGACTTACACCCCGTATCTTTTGGAAGGCAATGATATTTCCGGAATTGACGTCGGTTTGTTGGTGCGCCGTGGGGTGACGATGAAATCCGTGACGCAATTAGGCGCGACAGAAATTTTTTCGGTAGACAACTCGCGGCTGCATGACCGGCCACCGTTGTTGTTGCAAGCAAAGCTCGCGGATAGCAGCGACGTTGCTGTGCTCGCCGTGCATTTGCGCTCGCTGAATGGTATCGACGATCCGAACGATGGGCCGCGCGTGCGCCAGAAACGCCATGAGCAAGCGGTTTCGGTGGCGAACATGGTGCAGACGCTGCAAACGAGCAATCCGAATGTTCGACTCGTGGTCACGGGAGATTTTAACGCCTTTCAATTCACCGATGGCTACGTGCACGTGCTCGGCCAAATCATGGGTACACCGGCGTCGGCCAGCGAGGCGCTCATTCCCGGCACGGATGTGGTAAATCCGGATTTGAACAACGCCGTGCTCTCGTTGCCGGCAAATGAGCGCTATTCTTTCGTTTTTCAAGGCAGCGCGCAGGTGCTCGATCACATTTTGGTTTCGCAGAAATTGCAACCGTTTGTGACTGGTGTTCAATACGCGCGCGCCAATGCCGATGCCATGGAAAGTTTTGAAACGGATACGTCAACGCCGGTGCGCGCGTCAGACCATGACGGCTTGGTGTTGTTTGTCAAAACGCCGCCGACCAATGTTGCCAGTGAGCCGTTGTCAGTATTCAGTTATCAGTTGGCGCAGAATTATCCGAATCCGTTTTCGCGCGCAGCGGAAAATCCTTTCACTGCAATCAGTTTTCAGTTGCCGGTAAAAAGTGAAGTCACATTGGCGATTTATTCAATCACCGGCCAGCTTGTGCGTGAATTGATCAATGGCGAGATGGTGGCGGGACAACATGTTTTGAGTTGGAATGGCCGCGACCGCCTTGGCAATGCCGTCGCAGCAGGATTGTATTTATATCGGCTCGCCGTGACAAACGCGAATGGTAAATTGGTGTTTACAAAAACGCGGCGAATAACCTTGATAAGATAGCGGAGTGCAAGCTTCAGCTTGCCAACAAAAGCTTTGGCTAACGCCAAATTTTAGTTTAACAAAAGTACCGTCGCTCTCCACCAAGCGGTGACAAGCTGAAGTTTGTCGCTCCGAATCACAGCAGAGTGCAAGCTTCAGCTTGCCAACAAAAGCCTTCGCTAACGCCAAATTTTAATTTAGCAAAAACGCCGTCGTTCTCCAAAGCGATGACAAACTGAAGTTTGTCACTCCGAATCACAGCGAGTGCAAGCTTCAGCTTGCCGACAAGAGCCTTGGCTATCGCCAAATTTTAGTTTAACAAAAGCCGTCGTTTTCCGCTAAGCAGCGGCAAAACTAAATTTTGTCACTCCGCTAAAAATTACTTCGTTAAAAATCGTCGTTTTTCGCTTCGTGCAAAACAATTTTTTTATACTCTGGATACCTCTGAAATCGTTCATTCATTGCGGCGGCGCCCTCGGCGGCCAGCAGTTGATGAAAACTCGAAAAAAGGTAATCCTCTAATTTTTCCACGTAACCGTGCTTCGCCGGATTCCACAGCAAGTAATTTAAGCGAATAAAATAATCTCGATCGTTGCGCGGGCAATAATCCCAATAATTCCACCAGATCGGTTTGAAAGCGCCAGTCGCCTCTTGAATTGGCTTCGATGTGCTGCCATGGATGCCCTGCATAATTCGCGTCACATCCTTTCCCGATTTACTTTTGCCCATGAGATGATAATGATTATCCAATATCACCCAGTGATGCAATTCCCATTCAAATTTTTTAAAATACTCGTTGATCTGTTTCAACAACAACTGCTTGAGCGCGGCGGCTTCGAGCAAATGGCGTTTCTCATAGATGGCCCCAGTAATAAGATAAGGCGTGTCATCCAAAAACAAATGCGCGGGCGTATGAGGATGCCTTTTGAGCATAGTCGCTCCTTAAATTTAGTTACAAACTAAAGTTTGTAACTCCGAGTCATGGCGAAATGCAAGCTTCAGCTTGCCAATAAGTACTTGGGTTGGCGGCAAACTTCGGCCTTGAAAGAGGCGAATGCAATGAAAGATAATACAGCTTGCGACGTTATACAAGCTTCGTTTCATAAAAAGTTTCATAAAAAGTGGCAAACTAAAGTTTGCCACTCCGCTTCGAATCGAGTTTTAGTTTGACAACATAGTAAACTCAGCCAGTGACAAGCTGAAGCTTGTCACTCCGAATATCCTTTCTCTTTTGGGCTGATAAAGACATTCACTTCTCTCTGCAACCGCAGCGCACGGTAGCGTTCTTGCGAAATTTCGACTTGCACGGGATCGCCCCATTCGGTGATCAGCTCGACTTTGACCTGCGGGCCGGCGGCATGAATGTGTTTGACGGTGGCGCGGAAATGATTGGCATGAAGCGGCTGTTCGTCGATCTCCAGCAAATGCGGACGAACATAAACCGTTGCGGTGGCGGCGTCGCGGGGTGCGTATTCCGGCAATTCCATTTCCATTTGGCCGATATAAATTTTGTCGCCATCGACGCGGCCATGAAAGAGATTGACGTGGCCGAGAAAATTGTAAACAAAAGGCGAAGCGGGTTGATGATAAACCTCTTCCGGCGCGCCGATTTGCTCGATGCGGCCTGCATTCATCACGACGACGCGGTCGGCGACCTCAAGCGCTTCTTCCTGATCGTGCGTGACAAAGACGCTGGTGATGTGAATCTCATCATGCAACCGGCGCAGCCAACGCCGCAATTCCTGCCGCACTTGGGCATCCAACGCGCCGAATGGTTCATCGAGCAAAAGCACACGCGGCTCAACGGCCAACGCCCGCGCGAGTGCAACGCGCTGGCGCTGTCCGCCGGAAAGTTGCGCGGGAAAGCGCGTCGCCATGTCTTCGAGTTTGACGAGCGCCAGTAATTCGCGCACTTTCACATCGATCTGCTGCCGCGATGGACGCATGGCGCGCGGCCGCACGCGCAAACCGAAAGCAATATTCTCGAACACGTTCATGTGACGAAACAGCGCATAATGTTGAAATACAAATCCGACTTTGCGGGCGCGCACGTTTTGGCTGGTCGCGTCTTCGCCGTCAAAGTGAATCGCGCCGCGGTCGGCAAATTCCAATCCGGCGAGAATACGCAACAGTGTGGTTTTGCCGCAACCGGACGGGCCGAGCAACGCGAGTAATTCGCCGGATTCAACATGCAGATCAATCTCCTGCAGCGCCGTGAAGTTGCCGAAACGTTTGTTGAGCTGTTGAATTTCGATTTTCATGGGATGGTTTCCTTTGCAAACTAAAGGTTGCACTCCGATTCTCGCGTGCGCCATTCAACCGCGCTTTTTGCCGCCAAGGTGACCAGCGCTAGCAACGCCAGCAGCGAGGCGACGGCAAACGCGGCAACGGAATTGTATTCGTTGTAAAGAATCTCGACGTGCAGCGTCATCGTGTTGGTCAAACCACGAATGTGACCGGACACCACCGACACAGCGCCGAACTCGCCCATCGCGCGGGCATTGCAGAGAATCACGCCGTAGAGTAAGCCCCATTTTATATTCGGCAATGTGACGCGCCGGAACGTTTGCCAACCGCTGGCGCCGAGCGACAAAGCCGCTTCTTCCTCCTCCGTGCCTTGCGCCTGCATTAGCGGAATCAGCTCGCGCGCGACAAATGGGAACGTGACGAAGATCGTGGCCATCACGATGCCGGGCACGGCAAAAATAATTTTGAGGTCGTGCTCGGCAAGCCACGGCCCCAGCCAACCTTGCAGGCCAAAGATCAAAACGTAAATCAATCCTGAAACCACTGGTGAAACGGAAAACGGCAAATCAATCAGCGTGATCAAAATGTTTTTGCCGGTGAAATCGAACTTCGCGATGGCCCATGCCGCGATGATGCCGAACACGAGATTCAACGGCACGGCAATGGCGGCGGTCAACAAGGTGAGGCGAATCGCCGCCAGTGCATCCGGTTCAGCAATCGCGGCGAAGTAGGTGGCCACGCCTTTTTCGAGTGCGGAGCCGAACACCATGATGAGCGGCATGATCACGAAGAGGCCAAGAAACGTGAGCGCGGTGACGATCAGCGTCCAGCGCACGAATCGCGGCTCAGTTGTGGCCGGCGCATTTGATTTTCCTTTTAAAATTTTAAAAGGAAAATTTTGCGCGCGAAATTGTTGCGAGGCGGTATTGATGAACATCGGCTACCCTCGTCGTTTGGGTTATTTCTGATGGCGATGGCTGCTCCACCATTGCAAGAGATTAATGAGCAGCAAAAACGTGAACGAGACCAGGAGCATCATCACGGCCAATGCCGTGGCGCCGGCGTAATCATATTGCTCGAGTTTGGTGACGATCAACAACGGCGTGATCTCGGTGCGCATCGGCATGTTGCCCGCGATGAAAATGACGGAGCCATATTCACCGACGGCGCGCGCGAACGCCATCGCAAAACCAGTCAACAGCGCCGGCCAAACCGTGGGAAAAATCACGCGCGTAAATGTCTGCCAGCGATGCGCACCAAGAATGGCCGCGGCCTCTTCGACGTCGTGCTCGAGATCTTCCAACACCGGCTGCACGGTGCGCACGACGAACGGCAGCCCGATGAAGGTCAACACGATGATGATACCAATCGGCGTGAATGCCACTTTCACTCCTGCCGCTTCGAGATGCTGGCCGATCCAACCTTTTTGTGAATACAGCGCGGTGAAAGCAATACCGGCAACAGCGGTTGGCAACGCAAAGGGCAAATCGACCAATGCGTCGATGAGACGGCGGCCAAAAAATTTGTAACGCACTAAAACCCACGCCACGATTAATCCGAAGACGGCATTGAGCAGCGCGGCAATTAACGACGCGCCAAAAGTGAGACGATAGGATGCCAGCGCGCGGGGCGCCGTCACCGTATTCCAAAATTGCGCCCACGTCATCGACGTCGTTTTCAAAAATGTTCCTGCCAATGGAATCAAAATCAGCAAGCTGAGATACAGCAGCGTGAAACCCATGGCCAAACCGAAACCGGGCAGCACACTGGGTTTGCGGAAAGTGAAAGTCATGGCTGCTCCTTAAACGTAAAGCGTAAAACGTCAGGCGGAATTTACATTTTACGCTTTACGATTTTACGTTTTATTTTGACAGATAAATTTGATCAAACACCCCACCATCGGCAAAATGTGTTTTGTGCGCTTTCTGCCAGCCGCCGAAGACTTCATCAATCGTAAACAAATTGAGTTTGGGAAACTGTGCCGCGTACTTGGCCGTAACCGTTGTTGAATGCGCGCGATAGAAATTTTTTGCGGCGATTTCCTGGCCTTCTTCCGAATACAAATATTCCAAATACGCTTGTGCCACGGCGCGCGTGCCGCGTTTATCAGCGACTTTATCCACCAGCGACACGGTCGGCTCGGCGAGTATGCTCACTGAAGGCGCGACGATTTCGTATTGGCCGGGGCTGAGTTTTTGAATGAGCAGCAATTCATTTTCCCAATTGATCAGCACGTCGCCAATGCCGCGCTCGACAAACGTGGTTGTGGCCCCGCGCGCGCCTGAATCGAGAATCGGCACATTTTTGTAAAGCTGCGTGATGAACGCTCTAGCCCTCGCTTCGTCGCCATTATTTTTCTTTAACGCGAAGCCCCACGCGGCCAGATAATTCCAGCGCGCCACACCGGAAGTTTTGGGATTGGGCGTGATCACCGAAGTGCCGGTCTTGAGCAAATCTTCCCAATCTTTGATGCGCTTGGTATTGCCTTTGCGCACCAGAAACGCCAGTGTCGAGGTGTACGGCGCGCTGTTGTTTGGCAAACGTTTTTGCCAATCCTTCGGCAACAGCTTGGCTTGCTCGTGAATTGCGTCGATGTCATAAGCCAACGCCAACGTCACGACATCGGCTTGCAAGCCGTCAATCACCGCGCGCGCTTGTTTGCTCGAGCCGCCGTGCGATTGTTTGATGCTCACCACCTGGCCGGTTTTTTCTTTCCAAGATTTAGCGAAAGCAGTATTGATTTCTTGATACAATTCGCGCGTCGGATCGTAAGAAACATTGAGCAGCGTAATTTCCTTTTGCGCGAAGGCGAGTGTCGCGCCCAGCAATAAAATAAAAGAAACCTGCAAAAGCGTCGGTTGGGATCGCATGGTTACTCTCCAGGTTGGTGAGGCGTTCAATAGCTGATTTGAAAACGGCTGAAAATGATTTTTTCCGACTTGCGGTCGCCGGTGGTCGCGCCGCCGGCAAAATCGGTTTGCTCGTAATCCACGGTGAGTTTGGCGTTGCGGTTTAAATACCAATTGACGCCAACCGACCAAGCCGTCGCGGTTTGCGCCGAGCGGGTCAGATCGGCAAAAATCGGAAAAGCTTTTTCATCCACTTTGAGTTTGTTGTAGCGCGCCGCCAATTCAAAGGCGCCCCAGTTTCGATCTTTCGGCTCAAATGGTTTGGGCAATGTCACGCCGCGATAATTGACTTTTTGGCCGGTGAGGAGATATGAAGCCGCCGCTTGCCACGCTGTATTCTGCAGATTTGCCGCCGTGGTTCCTCGCGTCACTTCTTGTTTCGCGATCACGTATTCACCAAACAAGCCGAACGCGCCGGAATAGAAATAGCCCTGTGGCGAAATTCGTGTGCGCTTGCCGCTCGCAATGGCGGTGCCGGCAGCAGTAGCATCAGAACGATAACTAAAATAAGTTTGCTGGGCCGGTGTTCGATAGGAAG
>CAYUVM010000130.1:0-9584 GCA_964447935.1 uncultured Cytophagia bacterium
AAGCATTAGCCCTCGCCCAATATCTTAACGTAAAATATTGGGGAATCACTTATTGGGGTGTGCCCGGTTGGCACGATGAGGTGTGCGAATTGGTTTGGTTTAATCCGCTCGAGTATATCAGTGAGAAAAAACCTTATGCCTTGGAACGCTTTCTCGTGCTGGAAAAACTCCAAGCGCAAACGACGTATGACACATATCGCACGCGCGACCGCACATTGGAACGCCCGGTTATTCTCAAAGCGCTACGCCCTGAAATTTACGTGCCTCGACGCCGCGATAAATCATCCCATGCGGAAACGATAAATACCATTCGGCGCCTCGGCCGCTTGGAGCATCCCGGCATTGCGTTGATTTACGACATGGGAACGCATGGAGACATTTTTTATTTTGTGCGCGAGCATATTGAAGGCGAAAATCTGGCGCAAAGTTTCGCCAAGCAGCAACGGCTTTCGCCAGTTGAAGCCGTGCGGTTGGTGCTTGAAATCTGCCGGATTCTGCGTTACGCGCATCAAAATGGCGTTTATCACGGCAACCTCAAGCCCTCGAATATCTGGCGCGTCAAGTCCTCCGTGATGAGCGAGCCGCCACCGGCCCACGCTCGCGCACTGTTAGCACCGCCGCCCTCGCAGAGTGAAAAAATCACCGTCGCCTTGAAGATTGCAGATTTTTTTATTCCCGGGTATCATGAAATTACTTCATCAAATTGGTACTATTTTCCGCCGGAGCTGCATCTGCAAACAACGAACATCCGCCTCGCCCATCTTCGTGCCACATCTGACATTTATGCGCTGGGAATGATGCTGTATGATTGCCTTAGTGGAGGCAATCCCTTCAAAGCCGTCAGTTATCCGGTGGAAAAATCCATCTGGGAAGAAATCCAACTCACACCCTTTTCTGTATTAACCAATAATACCACCGGCCTGTTGCCAGCGTTGGATGAGGTGATTCAACGCGCGACACAGCGAGAGCCATTTCAACGCCAGCAAACAATTGATGAATTTGAAGAAGCTTTGCGGCGAGTATTGAAGGAACCTTCGACGCTGGTGAAAGCGCGTTGATTAGTGAATGGAAAAGTATTTCTCCCCTTCTCATGGCAGTGGCCAATCCCAGCCGGCCACTGCCACGCGAAGGAAGGGAGATGAGAGAGTGGAAGATATTTTTGAAAATCACCGGAAAGAGCATACCCACAAGAAAAAAGTGCCCTGGCCAATGAGACAATAAACCAATATCCAGAGAGCCTTTTGGGGTAGAGGCCTATGGCTCGATCCGAAACGAAAGGCCGTAGTAGTTACGCACGGCAAATATCATTACGTCTGATTTCTGTGGATCTGGTGAAGCCGAAACACTTGCCGGCCCAATGTCTCCATCCTTCCTCCAGGGTGTAGCTAGTACAAACGCCTTCGCGGTTTGTTGCCCAACAACCTGAATGCGAAGGGTGTCGTTAGCTTTTGATAGAACTTTGAAACTTCCGCTGGAACGAACAACGTTCCCTGCCGGATCGACTATTCCTTTGACGATTGCCACTTCATAATCTCCTTGGTTAGACTTGAATTGATCACGCCTGCTGTGAGGTCTGCTGTCACCCGGCGGGAGTTCACGAATAAGAATAAATTTGTCTTGCTTGATATAGTTTAGGCAAAGTATTGGCGCTACTTGCTTTCCAATCAACTATGAATTTGCCCGGATTAGAAATCATTACCATTCAATAAAAATGTCCCCACCTCCTTCATAAGAGAATTTTTGATTGTGGAACAAGCTGGTAGCCCTCTATTTGATATGACACATAAAAGAATAAAAATTCCCGTCGCGATTTAGATATAAAGAATTCTAAAATTTTTCAAAAACAAAAAGCCCCGATTTTCCTGTTGGAAAACCGGGGCTGCTATGACTACACAAAAGATAAGCGGCCTCGCCCACAAGGGGTGATACAACTGTGAGGCCGCTCTCCGCGTGACCCGCTGCTATTTTAAGAACCTCATTACCCGAACGCTGCAGTTTTCAAATGCGTTAACCTGATTCAATTCCTGCATCGGGGCAATGATTAAACCTTTATTTAATCCGCTTGAAAACCTGATACCCGTTATCGCTTTTAATTGCGCCGCTAATCTGCCCGACTTTCAACGCGAGAATGGCGGCTTCGATCTCTTTCGAAAAGTCTCCGGGATACGCATCGCCGAGATCACCGCCGCGCCCGCGCGTCGGCGCCAGCGATTTTTCCGCAGCAAGCTTGGCGAAATCACCTCCGGCTTGCAATTGTTTGATCAAATCCAACGCTTCAGCTTCGGTTTTCACCAGAATCATCGCCGCGCGATAAGGCTGGCCGCGAAAAACCCCGCGTTCACCGGTAACCGACTCTTTCCAAATAAAACCGCGTATATTGACAAACAGCCATTTATCCACTTCCTGCAAAACCACCATGCTCGCGCCTTTAGAGAGCACGCCGATTTTCTCACCGGTTGCTGCCGGCGCCGCACGCAAATTCTCTTCGGCCGTTTTCACAAAAACCGTTTTACCCTGATAAAAAGATTCCTGCCACGCCTGTACGGTCGAAATTATTGAGGACGGCCAACTTACCATAATAACCATCGCCGCCACCACGCCGGCAATAAAACCTTGCCAAAATTTCATTTGATTCTACTCCCTTTCGATAAACCAGTTGAGTTAATTTGCTGTTCAATTAGTATAACAAATTTCGGCACACCTTGCAATGAATTTTTATTTTCTTGGCGTAACAATTTTAGCGCCGCGTATAAAGTCGCATCACAAACGCTTTAATGCTTTGGCCTCTTCGCAGAGTTAGAATATCGGATTTTAGCTTTTAAACCTTTGTTTCTACCGTCAATAAATCTGAAGGCAAGCATCTGCTGTCATTCCGCGTGCGCAAGCAGTGTCAGTATACTAATATGTTGCATGAGATGTGGCCATTTTTGTGCAAAATTAAATCACTTTGGCTAATTTTCGGCTACTTTTTAAAAAACTCCTTGACTAAGAAGCCCTAATGTTGTAACTTCGATGTCAAGGTGGACGATTTTCGGCCATGATATTTGCATAATTTGTAAATGATATGCCGCATCTTGTCACAGTTTTCTTGTGGCCTAATTGAAGCTTAGTTGAGATTCGAGAGGCTTCGTTGGCAACGACGGAGCCGCCATTCAACAGTCAATATTTCCCGTCAGGAGATGAGCCGGTAATATATATGATACGGTTCCTGCCGTCCATCGTCTCCAACCCTCGTCCGAAAGGGCGAGGCCAAACTCGAAACTCGCCACCGCCTCATGCGCACGTCGTCTCGAATTAAATTCTCTCTAAAGTCTACAGCACAAACTGATTCAATCGCATGGGAATAGAAGTGTCTATTAAACCGTCTTTCAAAGATACCCCGACAGCGCGGGAAGAATTACCCCGTAAGAACAAAATTTTAGTCGTTGATGATGTCGCGGTCAATGTGCAGTTGTTGACAACGTATTTGACTTCGGTAGGTTATGATGTCTGCACAGCGCGCGACGGGCAGGAAGCCCTGGACAAGGTGAGCGAAACACAGCCGGATTTGATTTTGCTCGATGTGATGATGCCCAAACTGAATGGCTTTGAAGTTTGCGAACGCCTCAAATCCGATCCGATGACCAAAATCATTCCGGTTATCATGGTCACGGCGCTGAATGAAATTGAGGACAAAATCAAAGCCACAGAAGCCGGCGCCGATGATTTCGTGAGCAAACCGTTTAACAAGCTGGAACTGCTGACGCGTGTAAAATCGTTGCTGCGCATCAAACAGTTGCATGACGAGTTGCGCGCCAAAGTGCGTGAATTGGAACAAGCGCGTGAGCGCCTGCGGCAATTGGCGATCACCGACGGTTTAACCGGCCTTTACAATCACCGTTATCTCAAAGAGCATCTGGAGCAGGAGCTGCTGCGCGCCAATCGCCATCAATCGCGCGTGTCGGTGGTGATGCTGGATATCGATCATTTCAAAAAATTCAACGATACGTTCGGGCATCCGGCCGGCGATACGATCCTGCGCACGATGGCGCGTTTGCTGCGCGATAATATTCGCAAAATCGATATTGCCGCGCGCTACGGCGGCGAAGAGTTTTTTCTGGTGCTGATCGAGACCAACAAAAATGCCGCGGTGCAAGCGGCTGAAAAAGTTCGTCGCCTCGTCGAAGCGCATCAGTTCGATCTCGCCAATGATGGTTATCCGGCTTCGCCATTTGCCGCGGCGCCGTCACTGTTGGGTTGGACGCCAAGTGCCGGCGCTAGCGAAGTGGAATCGAGTGTGGCCGGGGTGATGACCGCAACAACCGTCGAGAGCAAAGCGGTAACCGGAAACCATTTCGCCTTCAACCATCATCTGACCATCAGCATGGGCGTTGCCACTTTTCCGGACGATGCCGTCGAAATAAATCAATTGATCGAAGTGGCCGATCAACGTTTGTACAAAGCCAAAAAACAAGGACGCAATCAGGTCGTTACCGATTAGGGTTGAAATGTTACCATCAAAGTTGACGCTCTCCTCGGCGGCGCGGTCGTAATTAAAAGACACATGTTTG
Organism: uncultured Cytophagia bacterium; assembly: GCA_964447935.1. Lineage (GTDB taxonomy): Bacteria > Zhuqueibacterota > Zhuqueibacteria > Zhuqueibacterales > Zhuqueibacteraceae > Zhuqueibacter. Next base: position 4,551 of record CAYUVM010000130.1, read on the forward strand.
ATTTCAAGCTTTTTCTGCGAAAAACTCTTTTTCGCAAAACCTTCTTCATCACTCTGGCCGCAGCGCTGGTGCCGATGATCGTTCTCTGGGTGTACTTGCTGCAAAATTCGTATCAAGGCGCGTATCGCCCCTCGGTGGTGCTCTATTTTCTCGGGCTTGCCGTCCTGTTGGCTACCGTCGGCTCATATTATCTTTCCAAACGCATCAGCCAGCCCATCGCCTATTTTACCCGTACGGCTACAGAAATCGCGCGCGGCAATTTCAATGAGCGCGTCAATGTCGACTCTCAGGACGAGTTGGGCCGCCTCGCCAAAATCTTCAACTACATGACGGAAGAGCTTCATCGCCTGCGCAAGATGGATTTGAATCGGATTATTAATGAGAAGAAAAAGAACGACACCATTATAAAAAATATCGCCGATGGCGTCATGGTGACCGATCCGAACAGTTGCATTCTCGTGATGAACGTGATGATGGAAAACTGGTTCGGCATTCAGGAAAAGGAGTGTTTCAACAAGCCGTTAGAACAATGCATTTCCAACGCCACGTTGCTGCAGTTTATTCGCAACGTGCAAAACGATGTTTCCAAAAAGACGCCGACCACTGAAATTGTCATTAAATCGACCAAAACCTGGCGCGATATTTTTTTACAGGCTCATGCCGCGCGGGTCGTGAGCGAGCAAAACGAGTTGATTGGTATTGTCACCATCCTGCGCGACATCACGCGCGAAAAAGAAATCGATCGCATGAAAACCGAGCTGGTCTCGATGGTTGCCCATGAGTTGCGTTCCCCCCTCACCTCGATTTCCGGTTTTAGCGAATTGCTGCTGGATCCGACCGTGAACCGCGAGCAATCGGAAGAATACGCGACGATCATTCTCAAAGAGTCAAACCGGTTGAGTGATTTGATCAACAAGTTTTTGGATATTTCCAAAATTGAAGCCGGCAAAAGCCAGGCGAAAAAAGTGCCGATGCAAATTCGCGATGTGATCGACAAAGTGCTTGACATCAATTTGCATCAGGCCGAGAAAAAAGGCATTGTGGTCAGCGTCAAAGTCTCGCCGAATTTGCCGCTGGTCATCGGCGACGTCGACATGCTCGAACAAGTGGCGCTCAATCTCTTTGCGAACGCCGTCAAATACAGTCCGGAAAACACCGCGATCGAAATTCGTCTCAAAGAGCGTGAGAACGATGTGCTGATCGAATTTGAAGACAATGGTTACGGCATTTCCGAAAAAGCGCAACAACGCTTGTTTGAAAAGTTTTATCGGGTCACCGACAACGAGAAAGTGCGCGAGATTACGGGCACCGGACTCGGCCTGGCGTTGGTGAAGGAAATCGTCGAGATTCACGGCGGCAACATCACCGTGCAAAGCAAGCTCGGCGAAGGCTCGACGTTTTCATTTACCATTCCGAAATATTCCGGCCGTTATCGCGAAATCGAATTGGCCGCCGAAATGGAAGCGGTGTGAAGGTTTGAGGGTTAACCGGTTGGGCCGTTAAAAGCGTTTAATGGTTAACGGGCAAAGCCTCAAACCCCAACATTTTTTGGAAAGGATTCTCATGGAGCCGAGGAAAATTTCGCTCCGGGCCTCACTGTATACGTTGCCGGTGCGGCTTAGGAAGTTGTTGGCTGCGCCGTTATCCCACGGCGAAAAAAATATTCCGGCTGTCACTCCGAATCTGAATAATCTTCTCCCGCCGCCGCAAACCAAGCCAAAGAAAAAATCCGCCTGGAAACAACGCGGCCGCATTCGCGCCCGTCTTTCTGAAGTCAAAAAACACGCGCAAGCATTGGAAGAGCGCAATCGCTTGCAAACGCAGTTTATTGCCGACATCAGCCATGAACTGCGCACGCCACTCAACGGCATCCTCGGCTACACGGATTTGTTGCGCGATGGCATGTACGGCCCAATGACGCCGGAGCAGCTTGATGTGCTCATTCACATTCGCGATTGCGGCCATCATTTGCTCGATCTGGTCAACGAAGTGCTTGATCTCTCGCGGCTAAAAAATCATCAAGTGCAGCTCGAGTTGGAAAATGTTTCACCGGCGGAATTAATCGAGGCGGCAGCCGCGGCGGTGCAGGCGCTGGCTAAACAAAAACGCCTCGAATTGCTTACCAAATGCGAGGCGGATTTGCCGCTGCTTAAAATTGATTTTCGCCGCGTGTATCAAGTGTTGCTCAATCTGCTCAGCAACGCCATCAAATTCACCCACGCCGGCAGCGTCGAAATTGGCGCACGCCGCGAGGGCAAACACATTCGCTTTCACGTGAAAGACACCGGCATTGGCATTGCGCCGGAATTTACGCGCCATGTTTTCAAAGATTTTCGCCAGTTGGACGGTGTCCCTCGCCCTTTCGGCGGCGCCGGACTTGGCCTGAGTCTCTCGAAGCGTTTGGTCGAATTGCACGGCGGCAAAATCGGTTACACCACGAAGCAGAACAAAGGCACGGAGTTTTATTTTTTGATTCCGTGTTAGAATTTGAGAAAAGAACTATTTTTTAGGAGAAAATAATTATGGCGATGTGGCTTTATCAGATGTCGAAAGAAAAAGAATTATCAGAAGACGGATATAAATGGACGCCCGAAAAATATCGAAAAGAAGTTTGGGAAGGTCATTATCTTGAATGGCAAACAAGGAAAATTAGAGCTATTAAATCTATAGCGAAACCCAAAGTTGGAGACACGATTATTTACTGGTTTGTAAAAAGGGAGACCGTTGATGCTGGTTTGTATGGCGTTGGTATTATATTCGAGTATAACAAAAACGAAAGAACCATTAGCCATCTCCCCGTTTTTCCAAGCAACTATTTAAAAAGGCATCCGGTTTATAATGATGCAATTGCAGGAATAGTGAAAGAGATACAGAATAATATGCCACAGTCAACTATGTTTGAAATTAAAAATAATCAAGCTTTAAAATTGTGGATGACTATTCGTAATTTGATCGTTCGATATAGCAATAGAAAGCGAAGATGAATCCTTATATTAAAAGTGTCCGAGCGCTGGATGACTACCGACTGGCGTTGGAGTTTGAAAATGAAGAGCGGCGAATTTTTGATTTGAAACCTTATTTGAGCCGAGGCATTTTTGTCCGGCTGCAAGATCCCGCGCTGTTTCAAGCGGCACGAGTGGTGGCGGGCTCGGTGGAATGGCCGACGGGTTTGGATTTGAGCTACGACACGCTATATCTTGAGAGTCAAGCGGTCGAGCCCAGTGATGCGCAGACGTCAAGAGTGTTGGCATGAAACCGCTCCGTTAATATCAAGTTCTATTGATCATGCAAGAGTATAATTTTTCACGGAAATACATCACTGTATCAACGATTAAAAAATGAAAAATTACGACTCCAATCGCGCGACGGATGCCGCTCTACCTTCAGTGGATAAATCCGTCGTTGAGCTAACCAAAGATGAGTTGATAGCCAGCGAATTTGTCGCCGAGGAAATCAGCCCATTTCCGGAAGCGCCGCGGCCGCTGAATGAGCGGAAGAGCATTCTTATTATCGATGATGACAGCGATCAGCGCGCCATCACGCAAAAAATCCTCAGCAGCGCCGGATATGAATGTCTCGAAGCCACCAACGGCGACGAGGGCCTGCGGCTGATTTTGGATAAGAAGCCGGGGCTGGTGCTGCTCGATTATGTGATGCCGTTGATGAGTGGCGCGGAAGTTTTGCAGGAACTGGCGGGTAATTCGGTGTATCGCGCCGTGAGCGACACGCCGGTGGTGATGTTGACCGCGAAACGCCGCGAAGACGTGAATCCGGCGCGGCTGTTTCAGTTGGGCCTCCGGATGTACTTAGAAAAGCCGTTTGCCAGCCGCGAGTTAATCAATGTTATCGAAAACATTTTTATTTTGCAGGATCTCCGCCAGCGCAACCGCGAGTTGGAGCAGCGCATCAAACGCACGGAATACAAATATCAGGATTTGATCGAGAACGCCAGCGATCTGATTTTTACCCTTAACAACAACGGCCAGTTCGTCTTCATCAATCGCCGGCTCTCCGTGCTCACCGGCTATTTGCGCGAGGCATGGAAGGATCGCAATTTTCTCGACATGGTTTTGCCGGAGGATCGCTCGAGCGCCGAGATCAATTTTCGCAACACGCTCAAAGGTAAATCCCGCATTTTTGAAATGCGCATGCGCGGCCAGAGCGGGAAAATTATTTTTCTTTCAACCAACATCAACCCAATTTTTGATCGCGGGGAAGTGGTCGGCTGCGTCGGCATCGCGCGCGACGTGACCCAGCGCAAAAAACTCGAACAGGAAATCACCGAGCTGAAAAATTTCAACGAGAGTATCATTCAAAGCATCGGCTCCGGATTGATGACGGTCGATCTCGAACGCCGCATTACCTCATTTAACCAAGCTGCCGAAGAGGCGCTCGGCTGGCGCGCTTACGAGGTGGTCGGTCGGTATCTCGACGAAATCTTTTCGCCGGAAGAGTGCCGGAGTCTATTGACGTCAACCAGTTTGGAATTGCCGAATGCAGCCAATGCGGTAGCGCTAAAATTCGAACCAGCAAACCCAACTCGCAAAGCGTCTGACCTCGCAACCCCGGATGCCACTACTCCAGACCTGGACACCTCGGACTTGAAGACGTTGCCGAATCGGGAAATGGAGTTAAAACGCAAAGACGCTAAAACCGTGCACGTTGGTTTTTCGGTGACGTCGCGCATCGATAATCGCAATCAGCGCGTTGGCACGATTATCTCATTTCGCGATATTTCGTTGATCAAGCAAATGCAAGCGGAAGTGTTGCGCATGGATCGTTTGGCTTCGCTCGGCGTGCTGGCGAGCGGCATTGCCCATGAAATTCGCAACCCGCTCGCCGGAATCAAAACTGTGGCGCAAACGCTGGAAGAAGATCTCGAACCGAGCGATGGTAAACGCGAATATGTCGCGCGTATCATTCGGCAGGTTAATCGCATGGACGATCTGTTGAAAACGCTGTTCTCTTACGCGCGGCCCAAATCGCCGGTGCCGAGCAAATGTCGCGTGCAGGATATTATCAACGAGGTGAAAC
>CAYUVM010000131.1:0-9500 GCA_964447935.1 uncultured Cytophagia bacterium
GGCCGGGAACTTTTTTTTTTTTTTTACGATAAAATTGATATGTTATTTCCACGTTCCCGGCGGCGTTGGATTTTCTGCAGCCCCGGGCATGAAATTTTTCCGACGCACTTCCGGTTATCATAACTGCGGTTTCGCTCGGTATGTTTTACCCGCCTCGCGAGCGCGATATTTTGCAGAAAATTGATTTGGACGAAGTTGTTGTAATCCCTAAATTATCACGACGTGCTATTTCCCCTCTCAGATCAAGCCACGATATGGAGTTCGTTATGAGCGCAACCATTTTTTTTTCACAGGACGCGAGAAAAGCGCACGGGCGGCGCACCAGAATATTGGGGGCCGGTCTGCTTCTGTTGCTGGCCAGTTTTATTTTCACAAGCTCGGCGACGGCGCAATATTATTTTGGCCGCAACAAAGTGCATTACAATAATTTTCGCTGGCAGATTCTCAAAACCAAACATTTCGACATTTATTTTTATCCTGAAATGCGCGAGTTGGCGGAAATGGGCGCAAGCTTTGCCGAAGAAGCCTACAGCCGGCTGGAAAACCAATTCAACCACAACGTCAACAATCGCATCCCGCTGATCTTCTATTCCAACCATTTTCATTTTCAAGAGACCAACACTATTCCGTATCTCATTCCCGAAGGGGTCGGTGGATTTTTTGAATTTCTAAAAGGGCGCGTGGTCATTCCGGCGGACGGCAGCATTACGGCATTCCGCCATGTGATCAATCACGAACTGGTGCACGTTTTCATGCATGCCAAAGTCAATCGCATTCTCAAAGATCACAAACGCATGCAATACGCCGGTCCGCCGTTGTGGTTCACCGAGGGCTTGGCAGAGTATTGGTCGGAGGGATGGGATTCGGAAGCGGAGATGTTTATTCGTGATGCGGTGCTCTCCGGTTATCTGGTGCCGGTCAGTGAGATGTATCAGATTTACGGCACGTTTCTCATGTATAAAGAAGGCCAGGCGATTTGCAAATTCATTGCGGAAACCTATGGCGAAGAAAAAATTTTGCAGTTGATGGATAACGTTTGGAAAGCGGATAGTTTTTCCGAGGTGATGGAAATAACGCTGGGGGTCAATTACAAAAAATTTGACGAGCAGTGGCTGTATCATTTAAAGAAGAAAAAATACCCACTGCTGGAAGACAGCGACGCTCCCGGCATGATTACCAAACACATCACCAATAAAGGCATCAACACCAAGCCGACTTTTGCCGAAGTCGACGGCAAGCAACAGGTGGTGTTCACTTCGAATCGCATGGGATATTCGAACATTTATCGCATGCCGTACGGCGATGAGCGCGGCGAACAGCAAAGTCTCGAGACGCTGATCGCGGGTGAGCGAACCTCGGAGTTTGAATCCTTCAATCTGTTGCGCAGCAAGCTGGATGCGGATAAATCCGGACGGCTCACTTTTATTTCCAAGAGCGAAGGCAAAGACGCGCTGTATGTTTATTCACTGCGGGAGAAAAAAATTTTAAGCCGTCACCAATTCGACGATCTGGTGACGCTGTACTCTCCGAACTGGTCGCCGCAAGAAGATAAAATCGTTTTTTCGGGCACCAGTTTTGGCGGCACGCGCGATCTTTATATTTTGGACCTGTCCACGCAGCAGCTTCAAAAAGTGACAAATGATTTTTACGATGACCGCGACCCGAGTTGGTCGCCGGATGGCAAGCTCATTGCGTTCAGCTCGGATCGCACCGAGTTCGGCAAAGCCGGCGCGTATAATTTGTTTGTCTATCACCTGGAAACCGGCGCGATCGACTACGTCACCTTTGGCAATCATCATGATTATGCGCCGGCCTGGTCGCCCGACGGCAAAGCGCTGGCTTTTACTTCGGATCGCGACGACGCGTTCAATATCTGGTTGGTGCAAAATCGCAGCAGCGAAATGTCGGTGGCGAGTCATGGCGGCCACTCAGCACCGGTTTTCGCGGCGGTCAATCAGGCCGCCAATGGCTATAACAATCACTCCGCAGCCACAACCGCGACGTTTCCGCACGCAATCAACGGCGCCGCGGATTTGCGCAAGCTGACGAATTTTACCACCGGCGCGTTTGATCCGGAATGGACGGCCAACGGCAGTCTCTTGTTCACGGCGTTCGAGAAGTTCGGTTTTCAAATTCGCGAGTTGAAAAATGTGCAAGAGTTTTTCAACAAAGCCACACTGACGGTGGCCGATACGGTCAAGGTCAAAACCGGCCCGTGGGCGGTGCACAAGCTGGCCGGTGAAATGACGCCCACCACCGTGGGCTACAATCGCAAATTCAGTCTCGATATTGCGCAAAGCCAGATCACGCAGGATCCCATTTTCGGTGCCGCCGGCGGCGCGCAGCTTGCGATGTCTGACATGTTGGGCAACCAGCAATATTATTTTTTGATTTTCAACAATGCGCAGAGCCGCTCGGAATTTCTCGAAAGCTTCAACGTTGCCGTCACGCGCGTCGACATGGCGCGGCGGACGAATTACGCGCTCGGCGCGTATCATTTTGCCGGCAATTACTATAATACTGCGGAAGGATTTTTTTACGAACGGCGTTACGGCGGCTTCGCTTCCATCAGCTATCCGCTTAGTGTTTTTCAGCGGCTGGAAGCGAGTCTGAATGTTCGGCAATCGGATAAAACCTGGGAAGGCCTGCGGTCGCGGGAGGCCTTGCTCGTTTCGAATTTCGTTTCGTACACCAAAGACAATTCGTTGTGGGGCCCGTCGGGACCAATGGATGGCGAGCGCGTCAGTCTAACTCTCGGCAACACGATTGATGTGCGGCATTCGAATGTCAACTTTTATACGGTGCTGGCGGATTATCGGCGTTATTTCCGCACGAGTTTGCGCACTTCTTACGCCGTGCGTTTGACGACGCGCTACAATCAAGGCAAAGAAGCCTTTCCATTTTTTATGGGCGGCAGTTGGGATTTACGGTTGTATCCGCGCTGGCAGATTTGGGGGCAAAAAACGGTTTTGTTCAGCCACGAATTGCGTTTTCCGGCCATCGATCAATTCGTCGTCGCCTTTCCCTTTGGCGGACTCGGCTTCAGCGCTATTCGCGGCGCCATTTTTATGGACGTCGGCAACGCGTGGGACACGAAGCTGCGCGATTTGCTCGGGAGCACCGGCCTGGGCGCGCGTCTGCGCTTCGGCGGTTTTTTGGTGCTGCGCTATGATTTCGGCAAGCGCTTCACGTGGTCACAGGTGGACGACGGCCTGGCCTTGAGCAATTTGAAATTGCATCCGCACACATATCATCAATTTTTCTTCGGATGGGATTTTTAAAAAAGATAAAAAGACAAAAGGATAAAACGAAATCCATGAAACACAAACTTAATCTTCAAATTTCTTTTTTGCTTTTTATCTTTTTTGCTTTTTTCGGTTGTGGGCGGCTGGCGGTAAAGAAAGTGACGCAGGGCAATCCCGACGTTTCCTGTTTGGCCGGGCTTTCGCCGGAGCGGCGATCCTATGTCAACACCAATTTAAGTTTGCCGCTGGAAGAAATTGCGCGCTTCAAAGTCTCGGCGGCGGTGGCGCCCCATCTCTGCGCCACCCGTGACGCGATTTTTGTTCCGACTTTGGATGGGCGGCTTTCCATCGTGGATTTGCGGCCCCCGAAGAACGCCAAAAAGTATAAGAAAAAAATTCTGCAAAAGACGAAGCTGACCGGCAGCTACGCCGGCACCATTGCTTTGGCGCAACGGAGCTTGGTGGTGGCGATGCGTTTCGGCAAGGAAACGCTGCTGCGTTATGATTTGCAGAACGGCCAGAAACTTTGGGAAATCGACGCCGGCGATATCGAAAGCGAGCCGCTACTCACCGATAGTTTGATTTTTGTGTCGGCATTGTACAAGCATGTCGATGCCTATCGCTTGGCAGATGGCAAGCGCCGCTGGCAATTTCGCACGGAGTCGCAATTTCACGCCTCGCCCGCGTTGTCGCAGGGAATTTTAGTCGCGGCGAGTGACGATGGCAAGGTGTACGGCCTCGACGCGATGAGCGGCAAAAAATTGTGGGAATATGCTTGCAACGAACCGGTGCTGGCCACCCCGGCGATTCATCAAAATCGGGTTTATCTCGGTACCGCCGGCGAGAGTGTGCTCGCGCTGAATTTGCAAGACGGCGCACTGTTGTGGAAAAATAAAACCGGCGCCAAAGTGATGCATGCCCCCGCGGTCAATGACAGTTTGGTGATTCTCAGTTGCAGCGATGGCCGCGTGCGAACCTATGAAACTAACAACGGGGCCGCGCGCTGGACGTTCCGCGCCGGCAGTGTCATTGGCACCTCGCCGTTGATTGCCGGCAACTACGTTTTCTTCGGCTCCCTCGACCACAATTTTTACGCGCTGAATGTCCGCACCGGCGATCTGCGCTGGCAACAGGAACTCGAAGGCCGCGTGCGCACGAACCCCATCATCGTCGGTGAACGCCTGATCGTCGCGAGTGAAGAACGCTATGTGTACGTTTTCGGTAAAGCCGCGCCCGTGGCGACGAATTGACGTTTTATTATTTTGCATTTATAAAATATAGGCCTCGACTGAAATTGGTTGGGGCTTTTTGTTTGGAGCGAATAAGAAAGATTTTGAAAATTGTGATTTGAAAATTGCGTCTAAAGTTGTATATTTGACTGAAATTTCACTTGTAACCAGAGACGTAACAGGTTATATTAAAGATGATTAGCAGTTTTAGGCATAAAGGACTGGAAGCCCTTTACCAAGATGAGCAGACCAAGGGCGTTTCCCAGGCTCTCGTAAAGCGGCTAAGGCAAATCTTGGCTTTGTTGGACTCTGCTAAAGTCGTAGAGGATATGAATCTCCCTGGCCTAAAACTACATATTCTCAAAGGAAATCTGAAAGGATATTACGCGGTTTCTGTCTCGGGAAATTGGCGCATCATTTTTCAGTTTGCCGAAGGCCAGGCCCGTCATGTTGAATTAATCGATTATCACTGAGGAATAAAATTTATGGCCATAAAAAATCCACCCCATCCCGGCGAAATTATCCGTGATCTTTGCCTGGCGCCGTTGGAACTCACGGTAACGCAAGCGGCAATAGGCTTGGGTGTCACGAGGAAAACCTTGTCGCAACTTCTGAATGGACGAGCAGGCATTTCTCCGGAAATGGCCGTTCGCCTCTCAAAAGCCTTTGGGCGCAGCCCAGAAAGCTGGTTGGCGCTGCAAAGCCAATACGATCTCGCTCAGATCAACCAGAACGTTAAGAAAATTAAGATAAAACCTTTCTCTAAACGCATTGAGCGTGATGGTTATAAAATGCCGGTGAGCCATGCCTTTGCATAGTCAGCAAAACAGTGTGCGCTAATTGGAATTGTAAATAAAAACCTTGCCCAAATCTTTCTCTGTTTTACCCAAAAAGATACCGCACAGGTGAGCGCGCTTTAAGAGAATTTTTCGCTCGCCAGTTTTCAGTTTTTTCATAGGCAATACCGCTGAATAGTGATAGGGTTTAGTAATGTTTTGGAAGATAGCAATACAAGTACTGGGATGGTTAGTCCTTTTTTTAGTTGGACTCCTTGACTATAAGTGGTTCGACAAAAGAACAAAGAATTTTCAAAGGACACGTCGTGCACTTTTCATTAGTCTTTCGTTACTACTTGCCTTCAATACTTTTTGGGTATATTGGGAAGATCGGGATAAACGGCAAGAAATTATGAGCCTGTCTAATCAGATAGGGGCATTAAATTCGCAGGTTAAAATTGCAGAGAATTCAGCCGCGGATAGAGACACTGCACGTATGAGGCAGATTGCTAAGCTTCAAACCATGTTAGAGCCTATTCTGAAGATGACCAGGCGACAGTTTCCCGGTGCAAGGGATGAAGTTGCCGTGCAGTATCTTGCTCAACGGATTGATAGCCTCGAAAAACATGTGGCCGATAGAACGTTGAGCTTAACTCAAAAAGTTCAAATCGTTCAGGCTTTAAGAGTTATACAACTAGGGGCCATTCAAGTGTTGGCACTTTCACCTGATCATGAAACAATACGTTTCGCTAACACATTCAGATCTTTATTTCTGGAAGCTGGCTGGAAAGCTAATCGCGTTATAGTTGCAATGTATGATCCACCTTCATCTGGACTCGAAATCCATGTCGGTTCTCAAACAGTAGATACGGGTGAAACCCTTTTGCAGATTTTTAATGATGCTGGTCTTGTGACGAAGGGGATGCGTAACGCCCAATTAGAGCCAAATGAAATCGAATTGAGGGTTGGTTCTAAGTGAATAAAGTTTTATTAATATTGTGATTGTCCAGAGAGTCACTATAAAAAACAATACGCGAGAGTCCCGAGACGCGTTACAAAAGGAACTGCACTAATTCTTGCTATTGTAATTCAGTCTTTTCTTTCAGACTCTGTCCTCCAAGACCTCCGGTCTCTTTGACACAAGCCACATGGCCGGTCATTGTCACATTGTACTTGCCGCTGATGGCCATGGCAAGATGAATTTTCAGCAACTGCACATCTTTTCGGCTTTCGCTGCGGCAGCGACCGCGTCCATTTCAAAAAGCGAAATATTCGCCGCAAATACAGCTTCAATGGCTTTACAATTTTTGTATTTGATTACGTCGCAAGCAAAACTTTAATTTGAAAATATCTGACAACCTTGACCCCACATGGGAAAAGTAATCATTACCGTTACGTGTGATTGGGATGGCCTGGATTATCCTTTGTACACGCCACACAATCGCACCCGGCAGCCGCATTTTCGTTTTGAGCGGGGCCTTGAGGCGATTCAATATTTGCATACGCTTTTTGAGCATCGCATTCCGCTCACGCATTTTATTTGCCCGGTTTATTTTACGCGCAGTCAAGCGCTGGCGGAATATTATGCAAGCCGAATTTTACAACTCCGCAAAAGCCGCCACGACGAAATCGGTTTGCATATCCACGGCTGGATCAGCTTGATGCGAGCTTGCGGCGTTGTTCCCCGCGATCCGGTGCAAGATCATACTCTTCCCGATTGGGGCGCGCGCGCGGGTGACCGTTATGGTTTGAGTGTGCCGTATAAAAATGATGGCGGTGCAGAGCAAATCGATTATGGCCACGGCGTGCCGATGGGTGTGTATCAGCCAGACGAAATTTTGCAAATAGTGGAAAACAGCCGGGCGTTGCTGGTGCAACACCAACTCCTCGCGGCGCGTGAGGACTGTCAAAGCTTCCGCTGCGGCGGCTGGATGGCCAACGACGCGGTTTTAACGGCGCTGCAACTCGCGACACCAGCTTTTCAATACGAAGCTTCGGCGGTGGACGCATCTTTCTTTGCCAAAGACAGCGGGACTTTAAATGCTTGGCTGGCGCAACTTTGGGGATCAACCCGGCAGGTGGGAAAATCGTATCTCGCGAATCGCATTTTTCTTTCGGCCTATCCGGACGGCATCAACATTTTCGCGCAGTCCAACGAAGTGACGGCGGCACAACCCCGAATGCTGCAAAAATTGCTCGAGCTTCCCGATACCGCCATTCTGGCGGATTATGTTACCGCCGATTACATGACGGACCAAATCGACCGCGCGGTGGCGCAGGCTACGGCTCAGGCTGCCGAGGTTTATGTCAGCCTCGGCTTTCATCTCGAATCCGGCGGTGATCCGCGCTTCGGCACACATTTCGGACATATTGAGCGCGTGATTGAAGCCTTGAAATATGCGGATCAGAAATACCGCGCCACCGGCGACATTCAGTATCTCACAATTGCCGAAGCCGGCCAACGCTTCTTGCAGAACAGCACACCTTCCGCAATTGAGGAATAATCCCTCCCGATCTCATCAATTTCTGTCGCGAATATCAGGCTCGCCGTTTTCAATGACTCACGATTTGTCATAGTAGCTCAATAAACTCGTCGAAGCGATCTCCTCGTTACACAATAGCCAGCGGTGGTAGTATATTAAAAAAAACATATTAACTTGCAAAGGCGGGAGCGAAATCAAACCGGTTTATGCAAACACGCTGGATGGTTATTTCACTCATCAAATCTTATCCTCCAAAATTTCCGGTCGCGGCTGCGGAATCACCACTTTGTTGACCAGCAACCCTTTTTTCCGAATGAAATTGGCCCCTGCTTCCACGGCAGCGGTGACGGCGGCCACCTCGCCTGTCATTGTCACATATCCTTTGCCGCCGATAGCCATCGCGAGATGAATTTGCAGCAACTGCACATTCGCGGCTTTCACGGCGGCGTCGGCGGCTTCGATAATGGACGCCACGGAAAACGTTTCGATAATGCCCAACGCCCCGGTCTCGGTAATCACGCGCGTGCCGCTGATCGCGGGGAACACTTCCGGATGGACGTTGGGAATGAGCAAATCATCCACCACCGTATCGCCACCAATCCCCAATCCCACTTCGATACTGGAAGAGACCGCGGCGGTTTCGCCCGCGATCATCACCATAAACTTGCCCGGACAGATCGTGCGGTTGAACACCATCTGCACCGCCGCAGTTTTCAACAGCGCATCAGCCACCTCGTAGCCCTTGGCAATGGAGGTGAGTTCAATTAACCCGATGGCGTTTTGCATGTTTAAAATATTCCTATATCAAGAAGTGTTTGTCGTTGCGCCTTTTAGGCGTTGCGCTTATTTCTACTTCGTCAGATTACTTTGCATGGCCCACAAAACACGCGAAATACGCTAAAAAGCTTTTTGCGTTTTTTGTATGTTTCGTGGATACAATTTTAAATGTGGCTAAGTAGAATTATGATTTAAGAATTGTTTGAGAAAATTAAAATATTTTTTGATTCCAAATTTTTATGCCCGAAGGCATCACTACCAAATTAAATCTTCGTGATGACAATTCTCTGCCCCACCGCTGTAACGTGCCCGGCGATACTCGCATGCGCCGGCACGCTCAATGCCGTTTCCGAAGCCGCAGCAATCATATCACCTTCTTGCACATGATCGCCGACGCGCACAACCGGCGCCGGCGGCACACCGACCGCAGCTTGCAACGGAATCGACACGCGCTCTGCCGCAATTCGCCCGGTGTAAAGTGGCGCTTCCGCGGTGAATTGCAGCAGCCCCAACCGGCGCATCAGTCGCGTGGTCGGCACGCCACGATAAGCTTTCATCGGATGCACGTCTTTGGTGAGCTTTTGCAATTGCTCAGCAGAAAGCCATTGGCCCTGCTGCTTCAAATCGCGTTTGGTGACGACGCAAACGTTGCGCGGGTCCAATTCTTCCGGGCAGGCCCACAGCGAGCAGATATTGCACTCGCAGCACGCCTGCGCCCAATGCGTGAGTGTGTCGCTCATCGGGCCAGTGGTGAGCAGCGAGCGCATGACGAGATGCGGTTGAATCGGATAGCCGAGCAAATAGCGCGGACACATTTCCGTGCACAAGCTGCATTGATCACACGCGGATTTGCCGATGCGCTTGAAGGCCGGCTCCGCTTGCATTTTGCGCGCAGCCAAATGCGTCGTGCGGCCGAGCACAATAATGCCGCTGGAAACGCGCGTCACCGGTGTGGCCAAATCCGTCACCACTTTTCCCATCATCGGGCCG
>CAYUVM010000132.1:0-9500 GCA_964447935.1 uncultured Cytophagia bacterium
GAACCGCGGCTCCAGCTCCCTGGCCGGATTCGTCGCGAAGGACCACACCGACGCGATCTGAATCCTCGAAGAAATCTTTGTAATCGCCGCCGACTTCATTGGCCGTGACGGCGAGTGCGGCGACATCGACGTGCGGCACAATTGGCATACGTTTTGGCAGCAGTTTCATCTGCGCGTCGTGCGCGATTTGCAGCGTTTGGGCGAGGCGCTCACGTTCGATGGATTCCAGCCATAGATTTGCATTGTCAATCGCCACCGCCGCTTGATTGGCAAAGGCCTGTAGCATGTCGCGGTCGAATTGATCAAAACTCCACGGATCGCTTTTGGTCGAAAAGAGCACGCCAAGCGGACGGCCTTTGGAGAGCAACGGCACCCCGATGAGCGCTGCAATGTCGCTTTTCCATTTTTTTAAATAGGCTGTGCGCTCATCCGCTTCAATTTCATTCACGAGAATAGGGCGGCGGTTTTCCAAAATCCAACCGGTGACGCCGTGCTGGCGATCCAAGCTAAGATTGGCATTCTCCTCTGCCGTCAAATTGATCGCGCTGGTAAGCTTCAATTTCCCGCTTTTTTCATCGAGTAATTTGAGCCAGACCGCATCGGCTTTGGAAGCCTGCATCGCTTTTTCAGTGATGGTGCGCACCAGATTATTGATGTCCAATTCGGAAATAATGCTGCTGCTCAGCTCGCGCAGGGTTTGAATCTCCCGCATTTTTTCATCAAACAAACCGGCGGTCGGCAATTGCATCAGCAGCGCCAGCAACGCCATGCCGCTATAAACGGCAAAAAACAGAAACGACGCGGAGATAAAATTATACAACGCGATGCTATGCTCGACGTAAGAGCCTTGCGAAATTTCGTTCAACGTCGCAATGGACAAAGCCACGGTAATCGCGCCCAAAAAGAACGCGGTGCGTTTTTGTTTGCCGCTGAGATGGCGAATCCATTCATGGCGCGCGCCGTTGATCACCATCAAAAAAATGAGCGCAAACGACAGCGCTTTGCCCGCATAATCGTCGCCGGAAAAAATGTTCGTGTCAACATCAAAGACAATGCGATAACCCAGATAAATTGCGCCGGCCATGGCGAGCAAACGAAAATTGCGCGCGGTGTTCCGTTTGCTCTTGTAGAAAATCAGACTGCGCATTTGTGGCCACAGCGCGAGCGTGACGAGCGCCACCAATGCGCTCATCAACTCCTCGGTGTTGATTAGATTCGCAATGCCTAACAAAATGATCGCCGCGACAATTCCCCAAAACACATTTAACAGCGCTTTTTTGATATTGCGTTTTTCAATGAACGGGCTGGCAGCGATCGAAACCATTAGCAGCAGCATGCTCGCCACCATCAACAAATCACGAATCGGCCGAATCAAACGCGGCACATAATTGCCGACGGCGGAAAACACCCCATTAACCAGCAGCACCAGCACGCTGGTGCCGGCAAAAATCAATAACGCCAACGGCAGTGGCAGCGGGCGGCGCAGGAAACTTTTAATCTGCTGGCGGTGTTTGCCCCCGGCTTCCAAAAAGGTTTTACCTTTCGCCAGTGCCGCGCCGCCGGCAAGTAAAATCGTCTGGGTGGAAGAGGGTTTATCTTTTCTTTTTGTTGACATAATAGAGGTTCGTAGTAGCGCCTTCAGGCGCAGGATTAAAAAATAATGTTCACTGAGAACCCAAAACGTTGCCCCCGAAAGGCTACTACAAACTTTTAAGTGCATCAAGCAAGCGATCAATTTCTTCCATTGTGTTGTAATGCGCCAAACCGATGCGTACCAAACCGCCGCTGGCTTCAATGCCAAGGCGTGTGGTGACTTCAAGCGCATAGAAATTGCCATCCCACACAAAAATGCCCTGCTCGCCGAGACCGCGGGCGATTTCCGCCGGCGTCATATGAGGCAGGCGAATCGCGAAAGTAGGGGTCCGATGTCCGAAATCCTTCGTCGCAGTGATACCATAAATTTTTAGGCCGGCAATCTTGGTTAATTCTCTCGCGAGATAGCGGCTCAATTGTAACTCGTACTGTTGGATGGCGTGCATCGCGCGCTTCAATTCACGTCGTCGTCCGGAAAATTGGGCGAACTGATCGGCAACAACACTTTTCCCAATTTCCGCAAGATAATCAATCGCTGCGGTCGTGCCGGCGATGCCCTCGTGATTGAGTGTTCCGGTTTCAAATTTATGCGGCGGCGCGCTCTCCTGCGGACGAACTTTATACGACGGCAATTTTTCCAACACCGGATATTTGCCGTACAGCACGCCGACATGCGGTCCAAAAAATTTATACACTGAGCAGGCGAGAAAATCACAGTCAATATCCTGCACATCAATTGGGCCGTGCGGAGCGTAATGCACGGCGTCAACAAATATCATCGCGCCGGCGGCGTGCGCCAGGCTGGCAAAATGTTTCACATCGTTAATTGTGCCCACGGCATTGGAAGCATATCCCACCGCCACCAATTTTGTGCGCCGCGTCAGCAGCTTTTCAAGTGCCGCAGCTTCAAGCGTGCAATTCTCCGGGTTCATATCCCACCAGCGAATAACGGCGCCTTTTTCCTGCAGCGCCAGCCAAGGCGAGACGTTGGCATCATGATCGAGCCGCGTCACGATGATCTCATCACCCGCTTGCAAAGTGGCGGCAAAGCTGCGGCTAAGATGAAACGTCAGCGACGTCATGTTGTTGCCAAACGCGATTTCCTGCGGCGAAGTCGCGTTGAGAAAATCCGCCATGGCCTCGGCGGCTGCTTCCAGCGCTGCGTCGGATTTCTGGCTCGTGCGAAATAGTCCATGTTTGTTCGCGTTCATTTTCACGAGGTAATCCGTCATCGCCTCGATTACACGCTGCGGCACTTGCGTGCCGCCCGGGCCGTCGAAGTAAATATAAGGACTGCCATCGGGCATGCGTTGTTGCAAGGCGGGAAATTGCTCACGAAGTTTTACAAAATTTGCATTTAGTTCGGGCATGAGGTTTCCTGTTTATTCGATAATTTAAAAAATTTCAATTAGAACTTTAAAATCGCAAATTGATTTTCTACACTACGCGCACGACGACCATCGTCATATCGTCGTGTTGCGGCGTGTCATCGGAAAAAATTTGGACAGCATTGCGAATATTATTGATCGTGTCAAGGCTGGTAACGCCGAGGCCGTTGAATAAAACCTCGCCCATTCGCGATTCGCCAAATTCTTCATTGCGGCCATTCATGGCTTCGGTGAAGCCGTCGGTGTAAAACACAAAAACGTCGCCGTTATTCAAGACCAGCGTTTGTTCTTGAATGTTTCGTGCGAAAACATCGCCGTGATCCAAGCCGAGCGCGAGGCCTGGGGGCGAAACCAAAGTGGCTTTTTCTTGCAAACGGCGCATAAGCAAAATCGGATTATGCCCGGCACGCGCGGAGGTAAAGGTACGTTTTTCCAAATCAAACACGCCGTAAACCAAACTGACAAAAATGCCACGCTCGACATTTTCAAAAAAAAGCCGGTTGGTGCGAATCAATACTTCGGCGGGCGAGAGCCCTTCCTGCACGGAAGATTTGATAATGCCTTTGGTCAACGTCATGTAAAATGCGGCGGACACGCCTTTGCCGGAGACGTCGCCGATGAGCACGCCGAGACGGTTTTCATCGAACTTGACAAAATCGTAGTAATCCCCGCCGACCTCGTTGGCGGGAATACAAAGCGCGGCGATGTCAAGTCCGGTAATTTTCGGCTGTTGGCGCGGCAGAAAACTGAGCTGCACCCGGCGCGCGATTTCCAGCTCGCGTTTCATGCGTTCTTTTTCAGCGAGACGGTCGAGATAATCCGGCTGCAAGCGACGCACATCAATTTCAGTTTTACCGAAGCGCCGGATGGCAAGCCCACCGAACAGAAATAACGCGGGCAACAACAGCAACGCGTAGCCATGCACCGGGGCGATTGCATTAGTTGCATGCAAAAAACTGAATCCGTGCAGCAACATCGACAATGATAAAGCTGTGATGACGGTGGTTAGAAAATCATACCGCAAATAAATCAAGGTCAACGTCAAACCGAGCAAAAAATTGATGACAAACACAAAACTAAACGGTGACCACTGAATAAGTGCGAGCGGATTAAACGCCGAGATCAACGCGGTCAACCCGGCAATGGCCCACGCTTTTTGCAGAAAACGCGACAACAGCGAAACTAAAAACAAACGATAAAAAGTTTCGGCAAAAAACGCATGATAAACATTTTCGCCGAGCGCGCTTAAAGACGGGATCATGGCCGACCAGGTTTTGATCGCATCCATTTCAGTGTGCGGATTGAAATAAGCCTGCGCTGGAAAGGCGAAAAGATTCAGATAAATCGTAATGCCGGCAAAAATAATCAAACCCCAGACTGCCCCGCGCCAAAGGCTTTCGCCGACGGGGCGAAACCACAACTGTCCGCGTTGCGCCGCCTCGAAATTGAGCAAGCGATCCGGCCCGAGATTGCGCATCAAACTTTCGCCGGTGCCGTAAAGAATCACAAACGCCAGCACAACAAAAATCGGCGTTAAAAAGGCTGCAACAAGCTGAACAACAAAAGTAACGGTGGCGTCGGTCAGAAAAAATAAAATCAGGCCCACGGCGATGATGGCGCCGGCGGGCAATCCGGCTTTGAGACTCAATTCGTCGGCACGAAGTTTTTTAAAGAAAAAATAAATCAAGCCAATCAGCAATAACGCAATCGTGAGCATTTGACCCACGAGCTGAAACGTCCAATCCGATTTTTCAGCGGATACTTGCGGCGTGTAAGTGACTTGCCAGCGCTGGATGTGCTTGCCGCGCACGACGGCGGTGAGTTGCGCGTTCAACCCCACCATTGGCGCCGGGACGCGCCACACGAAACTGTGATCCAAGCGCGTTTTCTGTTCGGTGATTTGGGACTTTTCCAGAACGATGCCGGCGGTATCGTTAATAGTGGAAAAAGGCATGAGGCGCAGAGCTAAAGCCTGCGCTGCCGCCGGGCTTAGTCGCGTGCTGTCGTGCGGATGTTCCGCAAACGTGTCATAAGTCATGAGCCGGCCGCGGGTGTCGATTTGCAAGCGGGCCTCGCCAACCATGTGTTTCTCAAAAAAATCCGCCAGCTTCTCTTCCGAGGCGCCGCTGCTCAAAATGTTTTTCAAGAGCGGCGGCTTGCCATAGCGCACGTTCCAAAAAAAAGCGGGGAGATTTTCGCGAAAAAGACGATTGGCTTCTGTCGCGCCAAAATTCACTTGCCCGAAAGCGAGAAGAGACTGGTTCGCGCGAAAGTCAATAACCGGTTCAAGACCAACGCCGGAGCTTTCGATTTGCGCAAGCATACGCTCGGCGTGTTGAGTAATTTCCCGGCGGGTGAGCGAGCCTTGTAAACTCGCCTGCGGGTAAGTTTGCGGAAAAAGCCATACGGTGACGAGCAGGCCCAGGGCTGCAAGCAACAAAATCCCAAAATCGGTGCGAGAAATTCGAGGTGATGAAGGCGCCATCGTCACAGCTTCACGGCAAATAGAATCGATCCATTAAAAGTGAACTCTTTGCAAAAAAGCCAAGAGGTTTGGTTTCGCGGCGAGGCGAAATTTTGTCACGCGGTTTCATTGCGCCGTGTCCACGTCGATCGGCGAAAAAACCCGATCATACATGGCTTCAACGCGGCCGACCGCAGAAATACGAACAATTCGTCCGTTGCCAAAATCGGCGATGAGACAGGAACCGTCGTACGGATTCGCCGCCAGCCGTTCGGGGAGATCAAAGCCTTTGCTGGTGAAAAGCGTCTCGCCGGTGGCGGCAAGTTTTATGATGTCACTGCCGCGAATGGCGGTCGAATAATCAATTAACCAGCACCCGCTGGAAATTTCATCAGCGTCGAGGCGATAAGCCTGGCGAAACGAGGCGGTTTGCAGTTGCTCATCCCCGCCGTTAGCATCAAGCCGCAAAACGCGCGGGCCATCCGCAATCCAAACTTTGCCCGTGCGGCCATCGATATCGATATCGGCCGGGCGTTGCAATACGAAAGTGAGCGTGCGGCGCAATTCGACGCGAGGAGAAAAAATGAGCACACGCAATGTGGCGCGATCAAGCGCCCATAACTCCGAAGTTTGGGGATGCACGGCCAGCGCGACGAGTTTTTTGTAATTTTCTAAAGACTTGATCAGCACGCCGGCGCTGTCAAATTTCATGAGGCCATCGGTCAGGCTATCGGCAACCCAAACACTGCCATCCGTTTTGTCGACGGCCAAATCCCAAACGCCGAAGAGGCGTTTACTACTTAACGTGCGCTGTCCATTCAATGCGACACGGCCAAACTCGCCGCCGAAGCGATCAATCACCCAAACCCGGCGGCGCTTCGCATCAATTTGTAGACGCTGAGGCTGACCAAAAACTGCCGTGCGTAAAATCTCATGCTGGCCATCGTGACTCAACAAAACCAAATCGCCAGTCCCCGCATCTCCCACCCAGGAGAAAGTTGGCCCCGGCGTGATACTTACACTATCCGAGCGTGCCGATTCAAAATCCGTGGCGATAGCGGAAATACGATACGAATGCAGCAAACCGAAAGTTACATTATGCTCTTGAAATGAACTGGCCGGCGATGAGGCCAACGCAATGGGAGAAAAACTCGATTCACCGGCACGCCGACGGTAAATACGAAAACCATTCAAGTCACGCAACGTGAGTTGATCCCAACGCAAAGTGACGGTGTCATGCACGGAAACGACATTTAACCCGGTTGGTTGGCCGAGCGTGTTGGGATTTTCCGGGTCCAACGGATTAAGCCGTTGGCGGTCGGCACAGGCAAAAAGAAAAAGAACGGCGGCGCTCAACAACCCCAAACACTGCCAACGAAATTGGCTTTTATCAAGAAGTAAAAACATACCGGACAATAAAAAGTTCTAAAGAACGTATCGAAGGCTACGCCTGCAAGGTAATCAATTCGGGAAGGTAAGTCAAGCGGCAAGTTTAAAAAATCGCGGGGAAATTTAGACGACAAAGTGCTTAGTAAAATGCTGGCAGTCAAACACCAAATTACTCTGTCGCGGCAGCCTTTTATGCAATCAGCCTTGCTGTCGCGGCTGGGCTGTTTAATTTTGGAATTTATTATTGGGAGGAGATTTGCATTCGAAAGAAAAAAGACAAAAAGAAACTTGCACTTTATTGCAATTTCTTTTTGTCTTTGATGCTACGACAACAGAGTTTTAGCCGAGATTCTGCGCTAAAATTTTTGTGCCATCCTGGAAAATAACTTCAATCTTGTTACGGTGATGAACTTTCGTGATCACTCCAACTCCAAAATTTTTGTGCCGAATGGCCGGCGCCGTGCTAAACTCGCCCGACACCGCGTAATCAACCACTTGGCGATCTTCAATTTGTCCCACTAATGTTCCCCAGTCTTTCTTTCCGCGGCCAGTGCGGGTCATGCCGGTCGTCCGCCGTTTGGTGGTGGCAGACTTCGCGGCTGGCGGGTCTGCACTTGCGGGAGCTTTGTAAGCATGCGTGGCGTTACAAATTTTGCAAATTACTTTATTGAGTTTGCCATTTTTCACGACGGTCACCACGTGCCAGGTATCAGCCTTGCATTTTCCGCAATAGGCTTCAATCTCTTTACCTACCATCGTTTCGACAGATTCCTTGCGCATGCGCAATCTCTCCTTAAATATTCACGGACCACGAAATGGTCGAATTGTATCGGCGGCGAACTTTTTTGTAATAATATTGTACGAAATAAATTTGACAAAACCAAGCAAATATTTACTTATTTTATAATTGTTTCCGTTACCCAAGAGCTTTTTTTCGGCAAAAAAATCGTTGCTGATCGCCGAAAAATTTCTTAGCTTGAGGTTATATGCTACTTGACCATCATCAGATTGCAAAATTACTATTCGATTTTCGGGGCCGTCTCGTTTCCAACCATCGCATGCAGGCCGCCGCGGTGATGATGATTCTTTATAATTCGCCCCCCTCGCGCCAAACCGGTTCACAAACGCATGTGTTGCTGATTGAAAAAGCACAGGATCGCTCGCGCCATTCGGGGCAGTTGGCTTTTCCCGGCGGCAAAATTGAAGCCGAAGACCCCTCGCCTTTGGAAGCGGCGCTACGCGAGACCCGCGAGGAAATTGGCGTCGATATTGAACAACTTATCTTGCTCGGCAGTATGGGATTTTTCCGCACGCTCACTTCCGGGTTTGATGCCGCCGTGCATGTTGCTTGGGCGCCGGCGCCGTTGCAGTGGACGCCGCGTCAACAAGAGGTCGCCGCGGTTTATGAAATTCCGCTGGCGATATTGCAAGCGCAACTTAATCCTAATTTGCGTTTGCAAAGACGAACGGATTTGATGAATCTGCACTTTCACTGGGAAGTCCCGGGCACAAAGCGATCAATTTGCATCTGGGGTTTGACGGCGCGGGTGTTGCATTATTTTCTGCAGATGCTGCAACCCGCTGGGAAATCTTAACCCCAGGAACGGAGGAGGTGATGGCACTCATCACGCGGCTACAAAATCTCTTGTTATCACCGAACACCGAATGGCGGGCGATCAAGGGCGAGGCGCTGAATATCGCGCAGCTCTACGGCAAATATTTTTTGATTTATGCGGCTTTGCCGGCGGTGGGATATGTGTTGCGTTTTTTAAGTACGTTGACGTTTGTCAACGTGACTTTAGCGGTTTGCAGCTATTTGGTATGGCTGCTGACGCTAAATTTCAGCGCGACGGTGGTGCAACGGCTGGCGCCGGCGTTTAATTCGGCCACCAATGCTAATTATAATTTTAAACTCGTGTCGTTTTCGGTGGTGCCAATGCTTTTGGTGGGAGCACTGATGTTCGTTCCCAGCCTCGGGCTTATCCTCTCAATGATAGGATTGGCCTACAGCGCATATCTTTGTTATGTCGGCCTGCCGGTTGTGCTGCAGACGCCGGGTGACAAGCTCATCCCCTTCACCGCGACCATCCTGATCACGGTGTTGGTGATTTACTTTGCGCAAATTTGGCTACTTAGTAGAATTTTCGGCGTTGCGCTGCAGCCGTTCCATTAATATTCGGTGTAAGAAATCATTTTCAGCAACTGTTCGCGGCTGATGCGGCGAGCGTTGAATGCCTCGACCTGCTGCTTTTTAACGCGGCAAACGAGATAATTCGGCCCTTCTTCCGGCGCATTGTCGAGTTCGGCGGTGATCACGATATTATCTTGCGGCTCAAGTTGGCGCAACGTATGGCCGTAATCCGCAATCACCTCGCTGAGCTGCTGCTTGAATTTTCTATATTGCGTCGCCCAATTTTCCCGCCGCTGCTCGGAGGCTTTTTGTAAATCGAGAACTCGCTTTTGCAAGCCTTCTTCCAAAGCGCGCTGCTCTTCTGCGGCTTTCCATAAATTTACGATATGCGCTTCGTGCCCGAAAGTTGCGTTGGTAAAGAAGATCGCGCCGAAATCATCGAGATAAATGCCGTGTGCGGTGTTCGTATGAAAGCCTTGTTCCGGCGTGCGTCCGCGCAATGCCGTATCGATAATCCTGGCCATGATGTCGATTT
>CAYUVM010000133.1:0-9368 GCA_964447935.1 uncultured Cytophagia bacterium
GACCAAGAGGCTGAGGGTTCAAATCCTTCCGGGCGTACCACCGAAGGGCGGAGTTTTCAGACATTCGCCCTTCTTTTTGTTTAATATGGGCATCAGCAGCAGCGAGGCTTCGGCATGACGCATGAACATTGGATGCAGTTCGCGATCAGAGAAGCCGAGAAAGCGCTGATTAAAGGCGAGGTGCCGATTGGCGCCGTGGTGGTAATGGAAAACCGCATCGTCGGACGCGGCCACAACCTCGTCGAGACGCTGCAAGATGCCACCGCCCACGCTGAAATGCTGGCGATCACCGCCGCGGCGGGAACTGCGGCCAGTTGGCGGCTCGAAGGCGCCACGTTGTATGTCACCGTGGAACCGTGCCCGATGTGCAGCGGTGCGTTATTGCTCTCGCGGATTTCCGGATTGATCTACGGCACGGAAGACGCGCGTTTCGGGGCGTGCGGCTCGGTGAGTAACGTGATCGGCACGAACCCTTTTGGGCCACCGATCCAAATCGCAACTGGGGTTAAACGCGCCGAGTGCCAAGGATTGTTGCAGGAGTTTTTTAAAAAACTCCGCCAGAAGCCCTAGTTCTTTTTAACCGTTTTTCGTTTTATCTTTTTTACCCCTCGGGGCAGTAGCTCAGCTGGGAGAGCGCCACGTTCGCAACGTGGAGGCCGGCGGTTCGATCCCGCTCTGCTCCACTCTTTTATGAAGATTGAAAATGGGTGATTGAAGATTGCAAAACTTGCTGGCGATCATCTATTTTCAATTTTCGATCTTCAAGTTTTTCGACCGGAGAGGTGGCTGAGTGGTCGAAAGCGGCGGTCTCGAAAACCGTTATCGGGATTAAACTCTCGATCGGGGGTTCGAATCCCCCCCTCTCCGCCGGCTTTGTCATGATTTGAGTTTTCGCAGACGCCGGCAAGGCCATTGTCAGATGGCCTTTTTTGTTGTGAGTTTAACTACCGCCCGGGCGCTTGAAGTGTATGCTATCGCTGCATGAGCGCCCGGGCGGGTAAATTCCGGAGAGATGTCCGAGCGGCCGAAGGAACGCGACTGGAAATCGCGTGTAGGGCCACAAGCTCTACCGTGGGTTCGAATCCCACTCTCTCCGCATTTTATTTTATGGAAGGGATTCCCAAATCTTTACATATTTTCTTTGCCAGCATATCACTAACTTCATGGTGACGTGGAATCGCCGATCTTTTGTTCAAAGTCTGATTGTGCCACCACGAGTGACGCCCACCCTCTCTGAGTAATTCACAACCGTGAGCACGAAGATGCCGAACTAAATCACCCCGTTTCATACCGCGATAAGCTCTTCCTGATAGTTCACGCCGGCGGCGGTGATGGCATCGAGCCTGTTAAATTCAAGCGCTTCCCGTAGTGTAATTCTAAGGCTTTCTAACAACTCTTCACGAGACGTCTCTTGGCAATTTACGCCAGCGATTTCCTGTATCCAGCCAATCCACCAACCGCCGTCTTGCTTGATTACCGCTGTATAAGCGTTGTGCATACGATGACCTCTTATCATGTGTTATCAAAAAACGCGTCGCATCCCAACTATACAAGAGTACAAATTACGAACCAATTTTGCAAGCAGTATCTCGAAACCGCTCAATCATTCCCGGCCCTCCACAATTTTGATCTCCTCTTCCGTCAACCCGTAAAGCTCGTACACCAGCGTATCGATCTGCCGATCGGTGGCTTCGATTTGGCGTTGCAGCGTGGTTTGCTCGGGCGCGATTTTTGCCGCGGCCAACTGCGTTTGACTAAAGCAGAGATTTAATGCAAAGCACTCACACCATCACTCGACGCGCCACACCGGGTTTTCTTTTGACCGGTTCTGGCAGAGGCGGCGTTTGCAACTCTTCGCGGATGATACGCCGCAGGGTTTGCTCCAGCGTGAAATCTTTCTGCCGGATGTGTCCCCGCAGTGCTTCGTTGATAATCGTCTGGTAGTTGCCGCCGCCGGCCTGATGCACTTGCGCCCGGAACCAATTCAAAATATCCGTGTCGACGCGGATTGTAATGCGCGTTTTGTTCCGCGCCGTCCGCGTTACCGCGCCACGTTTGGCGTTGGTGAAATCATACTCTTTTTTGCTCATAAATTTTCCGTTCTTTTTTAGTTGCCGTTCGCGCCGAGATCAAGCGAATATCATCGCCGCGATAGGTGTAAACTACAATGAGTACGCGCCCCAGAAAATCCATACCGAGGCTTACAAAACGTTGTTCGCCTCC
This sequence comes from uncultured Cytophagia bacterium, assembly GCA_964447935.1. Classification (GTDB taxonomy): domain Bacteria; phylum Zhuqueibacterota; class Zhuqueibacteria; order Zhuqueibacterales; family Zhuqueibacteraceae; genus Zhuqueibacter. The sequence continues at coordinate 2,224 of CAYUVM010000133.1, forward strand.
GACTTCTTGCTCATCAACAGTCAGCGCCCATTCGTCTTCAAAGACGCCGACCGCGTCCGCAAAGTCAACCTCGTGCGACCTCAGGTTGATAGCCGCTTTGTTCGGATCCCACTGATAGCCCATAAATAAAAATGTATGTACAAATTGTGTACAAGTCAAGAACAAAAAACGAAATGGAATGGGGACGCCGCTTAATGATGCAATACCGACTCCATTTCCCGCCCTTCCACAATTTTGATCTCCTCTTCCGTCAACCCGTAAAGCTCATACACCAGCGCATCGATCTGCCGGTCGGTGGCTTCGATTTGGCGTTGCAGCGCGGTTTGCTCGTGCGCGATTTTTGCTACGGCCAACGGCTGGTGCAAGGCCAACATGCGCTCGACCAATTCCACCATCCGGTCGTGGCGGGATTTGTCGGCAGGGTCGGAGAAGTTGATTTTGTAAACTGGGAACCCCTGTAAATATTGCCTCTTAAATCTGAAGTAAACATCGTTCTTGCCTTCAAGGGCGGCACACACTTCTTTGAAGTACGCGAAACTCAATTTTGAATTTAATAATCCAAGTAAATACAAGTCTCGCATAGGAATGAAGAAAATAGTCGTTGCTCCATAATATCCAACATCATCTAATGCGAATCGCGGTTCAGTTGCTATATCTGGCAAAACAATTTTTGGTGCGTCAAAGAATCGCGCGTAATTAAATTGAGGCTGTTGAAGTTCATACCATTCTTGTTTTGTGGCTCTCTTTTGTAGTGCCGACTTGAAAGGTATAAGATAATCTTCAATCCCTTGATATTGCTTAATGTTGATTCCGTGAAATGTGTATATTAGATAATGTCCACCAAACTTGACCTGATAACGCTTTAAATCTCTTCCAATTAAATAAGGTTTTATTACATTTTTTGAAGCGGGGTCTTGATTGATAATTTCATCTTTTTTATGAGCATTAATTACAAAAGCCTTTTCAAGGCCAGATTTAACTCCATATCCAATTTTTCCTCCACAATATTTATCCAAAGAAACGGAAATTGTCTTTATTCTCGAAAAAATATCTTCCAGTTCAGATTTTGAAAAACTCCAAACTTCATTTATAAGAGATTCGCTAGAAATCTTACATGTAGAATGTTTTATCACGTCTTCGAGTTTTGATATACCGGCTTCAACAGTCGAAAATAGTTTAATGGGTAACGGTGGCGTATAAGATATATCACATATTCGATCGCCGAGCTTTGTAATAAGCACGATTGTACGAACAATTGCACCCTTGAAAACAGGCAAACCGGCGAGGTCTACTACTTGTTCTATTGATGCTGTCTGCTGAATAAAATCTCGCAAAGGTTTACCATATTTTGCACGTAAAAACTTGTTAGAGACAATCATCCCAAAACGTCCATTGGTTTTCAGTAATCTATGCTCTTTTTCGATAAAATAAGCATACAAATCAGAGCGTTCATCGTGTGAAGCATAATTTGCTTTGAGATACTGCTTGAGTTCCTTAAAACTTTCCATCCGAATATACGGCGGATTTCCAATCACCGCATCAAACCCGCCCGCTTGCATGATTTCGGAGAATTCGGCTTGCCAATCGAAGGCATTGATGCGCAGGCGCTCTTCGTCATCCAGCAGGTTCATTTGTTGCTCGTAAAAATCCGGCCCGATGAGCGAGTTGCCGCATTTGATGTTGTTGCCGAGATCGGGCAGCGCGCGCTCGTGAAAGAACTTGAGCTGCTGCGAAATGGTTTGAGCATTCTCGCCTTCCAACACTTTCAGCAGCAGCGAAAGTTTGGTCACTTCCACGGCTTGCGGGTCAATATCGACGCCGAAAATATTGTTGAGCAAAATGCGCTTGCGTTCCGTCGTGGTCAGCCGCCAATCGCCTTTCGCCGCTTGAAATAACGCGGGCTGCTTGCCGGTGGCGTGCTTCTCCGGCCTATCGTTCACGTACCAATCGCGGTGCCAATCGAGCAAATATTGATACGCCCCAATGAGAAACGATCCGGAGCCACAGGCCGGATCGAGAATGCGAAGCTTCGCGGCCTGCTTGGGCGTTTTACCCTCCAACAATTTGCCCACCGTATTTTTGACGATGTAATCGACAATGTAGGTCGGCGTGTAATAAACCCCGCCGGCTTTTTTCACCTCCGGCTTGTCTTCCACCACGGCGCGATGGCCGGCGGTGAGGCGAATGACTTTGCCGAGAAACTGTTCGTAAACCTGACCGAGAATATCCGCGGGCAAAACGGAAAATTCATACGGGCTGTCGGGATAATAAAGATTGCGGATGATTTCTTGCAACGGCTTGTCGTCAATTTTCAAACCGAGCGTCAAGCCATCCGGCGCTTCCTCGCGTTCTTTTTCCTTTTGAAAATGAAAAATGCCGGAATTGTATTTTTCATCGGCGCGCTGAAACATTTCGGCCAGCCGCTTGTAAACCCGCTCGCCTTCCAGCAAAGCCTGCAACGTGCCGTACTTTTCAATGCCGCGATCTTCGCAAATGCGCAAAAAGATGAGCCGGTCAATCGTCCGCTGCACGGTAAAATTCAACTCCGGTTGGGAGAGGCCGGCATTGCGCAGGGCCAAATTGCGCGCCAGCAAATCGCGCCAATTTTCGATTTCCTCGAGAAAAGCGGCGTCCACCTCGGCGGTGCCTTTCTTGGCCTTGTTGGTTTCAACGTATTTATCAAACGAGCCTTGGGGAATGGCCTCTTTGGAAAAAATCCGGCTGATTTCTTCCCAACGGGTTTCATAGTCTTGATACGTGAGATAAAGGATGCGCCCCACTGCGGGCTTGTCGGATTTGGCGGGTTTGTTGCGGCAATCATACACCGCAAACTCCTCGAAATCGGTGAGAATGCTGAGCGGCAATTTGGCCGACCACGCGTAACGGCGCAATTGAAACGCCGGACTGACGTCGTCTTTCAAATTAACCGACGGCTTTTTCGCCTCGACAAAAAATTTGCGCACCCCGCCGAGGCGAAAGCAATAATCCGGCGCTTTGGTGTGCTCGCCGACTTTTATCGCATCTTCATGAATAACATCTTTGTAAGCTTCGGCATAACCTTGCTTGTTGTCAACGTCCCAACCCAACGCTGTGAAGAAAGGATCGATGAACTCGCGGCGAAGCTGCGTTTCATTGTAACTGCCGGAGAGATAAGCCTCGCGATTGCGGCCAAAGCGCTCGACTAAAGCGGAGATTTCGTTCATCGGCATTCCTGCAAAAGTCTAAAATACTCTTCACGCGACAAACCGGCAGTTCGCATATTGCTTTTAATGATTTCGCTGTCAATTTCAGCATAGGTAGGAATGACAACGGGCCGCAAAACGCCGGCTTTAACATAAGCGCGATGGCTACCGGATTGCCTTTCAAACGTAAAGCCAGCCTTTTTGAAGATACACCCCAAAACTTTCCAATTAACGGGGGTTAGGCGCGGCATGGTCAGAAAGGTTATTTAAGCGTGGAACGGGATGGGAACGCTTACATATTTTTTCTGGTGTGAAGTTTTAGTGGCGCGCGAAATAGATGCAACCTTGAAGCCGCATTCTTTCAAAACGGCATCCAGCGTGTTTCTTTCCAGACAAGAAATTAAAAACAGCGACAACGCCTCGACTAAATTCGACTTGGCTTTTGCAGAAGTCTCGCCTTGCGAATGGACATCCAAAATCTGGCAGGAGGCCAAATAATGCTTCCGTCGCTTCGTTAACCCGAAGGGCAGCATGACAGTAATGACAAATTGGTTGGATGGCATAATACTCGCTACAAGTCAAATGTTTTAGGGGAAAAGTGGGGAAACACGTTGTATCTGACAACTTCAAATATAATCAACAAAAAATAAAAGTCAAACCAATTTCCAGTGCAAACAAAAATTTTCTTTCTTCACTTCCGTCCCTTCGCCGGTAAATATATTCGTTTGCTGATTTAATTTTACGAAACTGGCGGCTCGTTTCGTGCCGTGGAGAGATAAAAGTGGCGCCGAAATGAACCGGCAGTTATTTTTTTTAGAACCCCTCTTCGTTGAATTTAGGAGGATCAGATGTTAGGCAAGAAAGAAATCGTCGAGAGCGAGCGCTCCGGCGAACTGAACACGGTGATCGGCAAGGGCACGGTCATCGACGGGCTGCTCACGGTACAAAGTAGTTTGCGGGTCGATGGCCGGGTCCAAGGCCAGGTGCAGGCGACGGACTCGCTGGTCGTCGGCAAAGACGGCGAGATTGAAGGTGAGGTCAAAGTGCGCAACGCCATCATTGGCGGGCGCGTGAAAAATCGCATTCTGGCCACCGGCAAAGTGGTGTTAGAAGCGCACGCCATCGTGCATGGCGAGTTGAAGACGGGAAAATTGGTGATTGATGAAGGGGCAGTTTTTGACGGCAATTGCGCGATGAACGACAACGGGCGGCCGATGACGCTGCCGGAAAACGGCAAGGCGGAAGAACGCGGCCGTATTTTTGATTTTCGTCCACGCCAGGAAGCCATTGCGGCCCGATAATCAGCGCCGGCTGTGAACAAACGATTGGGTTTTTCAATGAGGCTCGACTGTAAAGTCGAGCCTTTTTTATTTGCTTGACATTCTGCGTGCATTTATTTAAGATGGAAAGCGCAGGACGTTATTTAAATTTCTGTCATTCACCAACCAGAAAGAGTTAGCATATGCCAGTTGTCCTCAAATTTAAGCGGAGTTGGCAAGCCCTGGCCGGCCTCATGATGGGTGGCGCGCTGTTGGCGTGCCAAGCGCCGGTGCCGAAGACCCAGCCAGTTGACTTGGGTGTCATTAAATTGCAGGCCAATGCCGATTGGATTGCCTCGACGCCCACGTCGACGATGCGAAAAGCGCAATTTACCCTGCCGCGCGCGACCGGCGATGCGGAAGATGCCGAGTTGGTCGTTTTTTATTTTGGCGCCAACCAGGGCGGTTCGGTTGAAGCCAATCTCAAACGGTGGTACACGCAGTTTGCCCAACCGGATAGCAGCGCCTCCGCGGACAAAGCAAAAGTTTCGCGCGAAACGGTGGAAGGGATGGATTTGACAATGGTCGATCTCAGCGGCACCTATGTGGCGCCCTTGATGCCGGGCGTCGCGGAGAGTTACGATAAACCGAATTTCCGCATGTTGGCGGCGGTGTTGGAAACCTCGGAAGGCCCGTACTTTTTCAAGCTGGTCGGACCCGAGCAAACGATTGCGCAACATGCTTCGAGTTTCAGCGCATTTATGAAAAGCGTGAAACGTTCGTAACCGGGCGGGAGTTTTATGGGCCATATTGCGGAGCGCACTTGTTTGGCTTGCGGGCGAAAAACTGACAAGATCGCGTTAGTCCGCCTTGTGCGCCTGCCGGATGGCAATATCGCGCTCGATCCGCGCCAACGTTTGCCGGGCCGCGGCGCGTATGTTTGCCATACGCTCGCGTGCGGCGAGTTGTTAAAAAAGAAAAAAGGCCTGCAGCACGGCTTTCGCCGGCCGGTGCCCATGGAAATTTACGACACGATTATTGCGTTTCTGCGTGAACATGCTTCCTCATGAAATTATCGGCCTGCTCGGTTTAGCCCAGCGCGCCGGCAAAGTCATCATCGGCACCACGGCCGTAGAAAGTGAATTACGGCGGCCGCGCGAGATTCTGCTGATTTTTGCGGAAGATTTTTCTGCGGCCACCAAAGCGAAACTGCTGACGTCCGCCACCCAGCCGCCGCAGGTTTTGCAAGTGGGGACGATGGCGGAATGGGGAAAATATTTTGGCCGCCAGCAGGTCGGCGTCATCGCCGTCATTGATAAAAATTTCATCGCCGGTATTTTGAAAAAAGTGCAACCGTGACGGTGGTGGCAGCCAAAGAACGGCTGCGTGCGCAAATTCGCGCCCGGCGCCGTGAGCTGCATGCAGATTGGCGCGAGGGCGCGAGCCGAACGATTTTCTCGCGCCTGCAAGCGCTGCCGATTTTTCAACGGGCGCGGTGCATTCAAACTTACGTAGCGTTGCGGTATGAAGTTGACACCCACGAATTGATTCGACGTATGTTGCAGGAAGGTAAGCAAGTCGTGGTGCCTCGCGCCGGCGCGGGAAATACATTGCAACATTATTTCATCGATGATTTTTCGGCATTGCAAGCCGGCGCCTTTGGCATCCTCGAGCCGTCGCCCGATTCGGGCCGGCTGGCGGCGGTGGAGTCATTTGACCTTGTGCTTGTGCCCGGATTCGCGTTTGATCGCGCCGGCCACCGACTCGGCGCGGGGAAAGGTTATTATGATCGTTTTCTCGCCGGTATGCAAGTGCCGAAAATAGCGCTCGCCTTCGCGTTCCAGCTTGTGGCGCATGTCCCCCTCGAGCCGCATGATCAGCGGGTTGATATGATTGTGACGGAAGACGAAGTGATTACTTGCCGTTAATCCTTTTAGCTTTTTTCTTTTTATCTTTTTGGACCAGTTTCGGTTTCCACTGAAAGCGCGCGAGCGCAATCTGATCGGTTGCATCGAATTTGATGCCTTCTTTTACCAGCAAAGCGCGCTGCAATTCATAGCCGCCGTAACGGGGCAAGGAAATCCGGCCTTGACTATTGATTACTCGCGGCCACGGCAATTTTTCTTTATCCGACGCCGAATGTAAAACCCACGCCACTTGCCGCGCCCCGCGCGGATTCCCGGCCAGCGCCGCAATTTGGCCGTAAGTCGCCACTTTGCCGCGCGGGATTTTTTTGATGAGGGTGATAACCCGGCGAAAGAAAGAGATTTGTTTGGTGGTTTTTGCCATAAACTTAATTTATAACAGAGCAAGATAAAATGAAAAACAAATTTTTGCTTTTATGGTGGCTGCTGTCTGCGACCACGTTTTTAGGAAAAAATCTTTTTGCACAAATTGATAGCGCCGACGTCACTTTTTTTTACAAAGCGGCTGGCAACCCCGCCGCGGTTTTTCTTCCCGGAGAATTTAACAATTGGGGGCCGAACAGCAGCGGCGTCATTGCACAGAATGCACCGTCACGTATGAGTTTTGATGCCGCGAGCGGCGTGTGGACGAAAACCCTGCGTTTGCGGGTTGGCGGCCAGCCCAATGGCGGCGTTGCCGGCGCGTATCAATATAGAATCAATGAGAGCGGCTGCAACACCTGTTGGCGGAGCGATCCGCTGAATCCGCGCATAAACCGCCTTGATCCAAATGGCAATTC